>DAOWNV010000188.1 GCA_030642405.1 Desulfosarcina sp. | reverse complement strand
TGGATGGGAAAGCTTGTTGGCGGTACGATCGGATTTGCTCTTGGCGGCCCGCTGGGAGCTATTTTTGGCGCGGCGTTCGGTCATGCTTTTGATTCCGGATCAGAGCTTGAAACCAGCTTTGAGCACCAACGCCTCTCCGCGGTAGAACGGCATCAATTGACTTTTTTTGTTGCAGCCTTTTCCATGCTGGCAAAATTGGCTCAAACGGATGGCAGGGTTACCAAAGAGGAGCTTGATTCCATAAAAGGATTCATGGAAAAGGACTTGCGACTGGATCCTGAGGGTCGAAATGCTGCGGTGAATATCTTTCAAACGGCCTTGAACTCACCCGGGACATTTGACGATTTCGCCCGGCAATTTTACAGCCATTTTTATTCTCAGCCCCAATTGATTGAACTTATGGTTGATATTTTGTTACGTGTGGCGGTTTCCGATGGAAACATGACCCAAGGTGAAGAAACCATGGTTCTTTCGGCTGTGAATACGTTCCATTTTAGTAGTGTCCGCTACGAACAGCTGAAATCAAAGTATGTTCAGACCGGTAATCATGCGTACGCAGTGCTTGGGTGCAATCCTGACGATTCCGACCAACAAGTTAAAAAATGTTATCGCGTGCGTGTGCAAGAGTACCATCCGGACAAAATTGCATCCAAGGGATTGCCCGAAGAATTTACCCGGTTTGCCCAAGACAAGTTCCGCGAAATTCAGGATGCGTGGGAGCAAGTTAAAATAGCCCGCGGAATCAATTAGCCGAATTACGTTCCGCCTTTCCATCCTAACAGAAGTACCACCCTTGCCGTACAGTAAAAGGCAAAAATTGCCTGGGATAATGTTGGAACTTGCCGGAAAAGAACAAACCCCGGTTCACTTGTTTAATGGATGAATGTATCAATGCTGGAGGGATGTGGATTCTATTTGTTACTCTTTGATTGCGAAAATTATATATTTACGCAATGTTATGAATTTAGTTAGGAACTATACAGTTGGTAAATATATGTAATCGATCGTTTTGGCAGGATTGTTGCTGTGACATTTGTTGACTTCTTGGCGATATTGAATTTCAACAGCAAAAAGGGCTATGAATCTGCAACTGATGCAGAGCAGGTTTTAAGAAACAAGACGAAAAAAGCGGATATAGCGTTAACAGTTGTTTCGGCTAACAAAACGATTAGGAGAACCCCATGGCATCTATCACCCCTGATAGAGCGATTTTTCATATTCCGGGAACGGATAAAGGCGGAAGCCGGCCAACCACCCCCAAAAAAGGGTTTAATGAAATATTCAACAAGGTGGCTACGCTAGCAGACGACATAAACATTGAAGTTGAATCGACCTCTTTTGTCTCAGACATTCGTCCTCCTCAATTTTCTGAAACACCAAACAAGACAGACATTGTCGTTGACAAGTTGCAACGGTTGATCGATACGATAGAGTCCTACCGGAAAAGGCTTCAAGAAAAAAAATACTCGCTGAAAGAAATTCAGCCATTGATCAAAAAAATGGTGGTGGAAAGCGAGTCTCTCAGCGAAATTACAAAAAAGTTGTCGGCGCAGGACAGCCTGCAATCCATCGTTAACCAATCCCTGATCCTTTCTTCCGCCGAAGTTATTAAATTCAATAGTGGTTTTTATAACGACGATGTAATGTAATTGTTTCTGTTTCAAACCTTATCGTTGACAAGTTTTTGGTTAGCTTATACGATGCTGATATAATTCACTTTACCATGGGGGACTACATGAACAAAGGGGATATAGTCGAGGCTTTGAATACTAAAAACGGGTTTACCAGAGAAAAGGCTGAAAATGTGATCGATCTTTTTTTTGGAGAGATTACCAATGCTTTAGTAAGGGGTGACCGTGTTGAAATTCGAGGGTTTGGAAGCATTTTTGTGAAACACTATGATGCTTACAAAGGGCGGAACCCCAAAACGGGTGAATCAGTTGTCGTTAAAGAAAAAAGACTACCATTTTTCCGGTGTGGAAAGGAATTGAAAGAGCGGGTGGATGCGATAAATATACAGTGATGATTTGTTCACTTGCGGACGCCTTTAAACGGTTGATGGATGAACCGGAATAGCCGTTTAACGGCCATACATTTTGCAGACCGACAAGCCTATGTTGGATAACCGACCCACCAATCCCATTTGGTCCCGGCAAATAAGACAACCCTTGCCTCTGACTTTACTCAGGGGCGATCATCCATCGAAAAAGGGTGAGATAAAATCCATTACCAATCCGAATGATGAGCGCTCGACGACTGCCGAGAAAGCTATTTTATGCCGCCGGTGCATGCACACGATTACCTCTTCCACTGAGCGAAAAGAGGTCAACGGCTCCCATCTGCATACCTTTGCCAATCCTGATGGAATTGTTTTTGAAATTGGCTGCTACGGGAATGCCTGGGGGTGCAGATTCGTTGGTCCGGCTTCAACTGAGTTCACCTGGTTTAAAGGCTGCCTGTGGCGAATCGCCGTTTGTTCTCATTGCCTGGCTCACCTGGGATGGCATTTTTCCTCATCAGGCGACTATTTTTTTCACGGATTGATTACTGATCGCTTATTGATTGACTGATATAATTTACCAAATCGCTACCGATGGAGAGGCCGGGATGAGTTTCACGAAGCTTTAGCGCTACTTCCAGGGCTTTATCTATCTGCTTGTCTTCAAGGTAGAGAATTGCCAGGGCGTATAAGTAATCCGGATTTTTCGGATCGGTGAGCAGTGCTCTGTTCAAAGCGGACTCAGCCTCTTCGTTGCGGTTGAGTTGTTTTAAAAGGAGCGACAGATTGTATTGGATGCGGTCCCGCTGAGGCAATGCCGAAGCGGCATCATCTATGTAAACGACCGCCTCCTCATACTCTTTTTTTTCCGCCAAAAGCAGACCCAGTGAATATTTGATCTCATGAAGATCCGGATGCTCTTGGACAACTTGACGTAACAACATTTCGGCTTCCTTTTTCTTCCCCTTTTTGTTGTAGATCATGGCCAGGTTAACCTTGGCGGGGTAGAATAGGCCATCAATGGCGATCGATTTTTGATAATTGTTCACCGCCTTGTCTGTCTTTCCCAAGTCGGCGTATAAGTTTCCCAGATTGTGACTGGAAGATGCAAAGTCTCCTGTACGTTCCATGGCTTTGACATAGTCGCCCAGAGCCTTTTCGTACAACTCGTGAATTGCGTTCCCATATCCTGCCTGAATGGCCGGGACAAGATTCCGGGCCGCTTCGATTCGAATCGCTTTGACCGGATCGTAAAGCAATGGGCCAATAATAGAAGACCGTTGTTTCAAGTCTGGAAGGTTAATCCGGTTCACAGCGGTATGGCGGACAATGGCGGATTCATCGGAAAGGGCTCGTTGAAGTGTTTCGACTGCTTTTTTTTGAGGATAATTCGCAATCAGGGAAAGGGCGGTTGCACGAACGATGTCAGGATAGAGCCGATCCTCGGAGAGATCAATGAGTTGGTCTATCGCTCGCGGCTCAAGTTTCCGGCCGGCATTCAGAAGGGTTCCATAATGGGGCCGCTTTTTCTTCCCATACCATTTGGTCATGGCATCCTCGGACCATTGGTTGGTTTGGTTTTTATGGCATCGGTTGCAGGCATTGGGTGTTCCCATCGACCGGCTTAGGTCCGGCCGTGGAATACGAAAGCTGTGGTCAGGACGGTAATCGACGCCCATATAGGTCCGACCGGGCATATGACAGGCTTCGCAACCGGCACCGGTCCCAACCTCGAACAGGACTTCACCGTTTTTTCCCACTATCGGTTTTCCGGATTCTCCCGGTTTTTTGTGGAAATGATGATCAGAGGAGTCGTAAACAGCAGCTTTATGGCATTGAAGACAGAGGCTGTTCCCTTTTTTGACCCTCCCGATGCTGTGCACATCGTGGCAATCGCTGCATCGTACTTCTCGTGCATGCATTTTGCTTTGCACGAAAGAGCCGTAGACATACACCTCATCGAGGATTTGACCGTCGGGAAAATACATCCCTTCGCTGAGCAGTTGTGGAACCCCGTAATCAAGAAAATCGGTATGGGAATGGATGTTGTCGTCCAGGGACATTCGGCGGGCGTGGCAGGGAGCACATAATTGGATCTGCTGCGCCGAGGTCAGGCCACGGGTTGTGACGTGTAGGGCAAAATTGGCTATTGTTGGGCGTCCCATTTCCGGAAGGTTGGCCCAGGCCACGTGATTCGATCCGGGACCGTGACACGCTTCGCAACCTACACTGATTTCCGACCAGACAGTTTGATAAGTGTCGGATTTTGAATCGTACTTTTTTTGTAAATCCGTGGAGTGGCACTCGGCACACATAGCATTCCAGTTCTGGCTGTTATTGGTCCAAAACAACCAGTCTTCGGGGGAGATGGCGGATTCCGGATAGAGGTGAAACCAGCGCTTTTCTTTATCATCCCAGGCAATGGGCAAGCACTGAAGCCTTCCTCCCGGAAAGGGGATCAGATATTGCTGGAGCGGGTACCAGCCAAAGGTATGCGTAATTTGATAATCTGCCATCTCACCGCCGGGGCCTTGGGTCGTTACCCGGTATTGACCGTCTTTTTGATAGAACCGGGAGGTAACGTCAAAATGACTGAATTCGGTGTCGGAGAAGTTGCCCAAGACGGTCTCCTTTGACGCTACGGCCATGGCCAACTGATGATGGGAACCTTTCCATTTGTCGTATTCATTGCGATGGCAGTCCCTGCATTCTTCAGAGCCGACAAAGGTTTCGGATAGTTGACTGTTATCTGTCGATACCGTTTTCCTGTCGTTTTCCAGCAGCACGTAGAGCGGAATCGAGAGAAGGATGATCATCGTTGCGACGATGCCGATCAGTTTCCAGCGAGTCACGGTTTTACTTTCACAGTTCATGACTTACCCTCGATCCTTCGGGGGCTGTTTGTATACACCACCTCTGCTTTGCCAGAGACTTTTCGTCGGATTGGTTTACCGATACTTACCTTAACTCGTTTGTTTTCGATGGAGACGGTGAACCGATCCAGCGGACGGGGGGCAGGGGCGTGAATAACTTCTCCACGGATATTAAAGACAGATGCGTGGCAGGGACATATAAATTGTTTTTTCTCAGGATACCAGGGTACCGTACATCCCAGATGGGTACAGCGGCGGGAAAGGGCCAGGAAACCACCATCATCCAGGCGGACGAGGTAAAAACGTCCTTGGGGGAAGGCACTTACCGTATCGGGGGTAAAACGGTCCGCCGGTCCTGCGTCGAACAGTTGGTCGACGGACTCTTTTTTCTTTTTGTAACCCAATGCATGTAGAAAGGATCCTGCCACCCAGCCGATCTCTGCCAAAGCGATACCACCCAAAACCCACCACAACCAGGTCAGCAGGCTTCGACGTACACGGTTGTCCGCCGGTTGTGAATTCTCTTTAGTATGAATTGACTTTTTTTCAGCCATCACGGCACCTTATATAAAAGGCCATATCAGTTTCATGGATGCACCTCGAAAAAAAACGCAAACAACTGTCAGAACTACCAGTACGGTAATGCTCATCACGAAAAGCGCCTGGGTAATCTCGTTTTTCGTCGCCCGCCATCTTTTCCGCATGACCCAGACCCAGGCCGACACAAGTATTATTACCAGGAGCAGGGGGAGGATGCCGTCCCGAATTAAAGGGGAAATTCCTGCGGACCAGGAGGCTGTTTTAATGATGAGGGAATCGATCATGATTAGGCTTGAGGAGACGGTGATTGCAGCAATGGTGCTGGTCGCAGACTGAATACCCCCACGGGCCGATGCAAACC
>DAOWNV010000037.1 GCA_030642405.1 Desulfosarcina sp. | reverse complement strand
ATGACTCCCTGGCCGTTGATCACATAATCGAAAAAAGGGGCCACCACCCATGGATTGACATGGATATCCGAAAATAGATTCCCTTTTTGATCCACGCTGAAATCTTTGCCCAGAATTTTCACCGTCAATTTTTCATTTTCAAATCGACCACCGACACGTTCGGCCGCCAAGGACAGATCGACATCGGCAATTTTTGCTTTTACCATCTGTAAAAATGCTTCCCTACTATCTTCCAGAGGGTTAATTCCGGTTGTCCCTGTAAAAAGATGTTCGACATCCTCGCGTTTCAACCTGGGGCAGTCCTCAATTTTTTTATGCCCCAGGAACACGGCACCGGCGAAGGCCATACAGGTTTTTTCACCGCATTCCCTGCAGTTGGATTTGTCGAGAAGCTTGAAGATCTCCATGGCGTTTTTTGGTGCGGACATAATGGACCTTTCTGCACTTGCTCAAATCATTTTTTTTCTTTCGTGGTTTCGGGCATGGGGGGTACGAGCAGCGACGGATCCAGCCGGATGTTGAACCAGTTCATGCCCCAGTGCAGATGGGGGCCGGTAACCCGACCGGTAGCACCAACCTGGGCAATCACATCTCCTTGTTTGACCGTCTGCCCTTTTTTAACCATGATTTTATGCAAGTGCAGGTAGCCGGTTGACAAACCATGGCCATGATCAACGAAGATCGTGCCTCCAGAGAAAAACATATCCTCGTGTGTCAGGCTGACAACACCGTCGGCAGCGGCCTTAACAGGGGTACCCGTGGGTACGGCAATGTCCACCCCATAATGGGGATTTCTGGGTTTACCGTTCAATATTCGCTGACTGCCATACACCCCGCTGATCCTTCCAATAACCGGCCAGATAAACGGTTGGGTGAAATCGATTCGAGAATCATCTTTTTTTCGAGCAGCTTTAACCATCGCGATATCTTTGTAAATCCGATCCAGATCATCTTTGGAAGGGCTGACTTTTTGCTTTGGCAACCCGTCGATCCGCTGGATCTTGTATTTACGTTTTTCAATTACCACCGGATGTTTTTCAACGATTCCATCTGGCCGGTGAAGTTCTATCGCTATTGACGGTTCTTCATCCCTTGAAAATCCAATCACAAAAAAACCCTCCGACGATACCCGGACCTGCCTGCCATGGAATATGACCGTTGCCGCCGGGTCGATTTTTCCGATGGCCATGCCCCCCTGGATTAGATTGCCTTCCAAGGTTAACGCCTGAACGGAAATCGGTAGAAAAAGATAAGCACTTAGAATACACATTAAGAAAGATTTCATAATTTACCTCGCCATTGACTGTATGAACAATGCAGCAATCATACACGGATCGATTAAATTCGAAAAGTCGTTTACCTCTATTATCCGGCTGTCAGAAGGATTCTTGATGATTTTACCTTACGAAAACCGATTTAAGATTGTATTTGGCAGACAATTTGGCATAATTAGATTCGTTTTTAATGCAATTGCAACCCTTTTTTATTAAGCTTTAGTGTTATATGCGTAACGCATAATTTAAAGCGTTTTCCATGAAAAATTTTGGAAAAATCAATCTATTTGTAGCAGGATTGATTGCGATCCTGCTATCGATGCCCCATCAAAATGCAATAGCGGATGATTTCGCAATTGCAATGTATGCGTGCCGATTAACAAAAGAAAAATGGGAGCAATCGGTCTTGCCGGGCGCAAATTACTCCGATGCTACACTTGCCGTTGTTGCTGCAAGTTGGTCCGCCCTCTCTTTTTTTAACAACAAGCTATCCTGGGAAATGGAGGCACAGGTCGGCAGGTACTTCGGCGATCAAAACCACTGGGAATTCAACCTGCCCATTCTCGGATTTCGATGGCATCAGTTTCCCTGGAACAATCACGTAGCAACGAGCATCGCTTGGGGAATCGGTCCCTCCTATGCCACCAGCATCCCTGAAATCGAGCTTGAAACCAACGATAGCACCAGCCACTGGTTAGTTTATTGGTACGCAGAGTTGGCTTTGGGGTTACCAAAGGTGAGCTGGGAGATCCTGCTGCGATTGCACCACCGCTCTAACGGCTTCGGTACCGTAAGTGAAGATGGTGGATCGAATGCTGTTGGTGCAGGGGTTCGCTACCGCTTCTAATCACGACTTTTCTGAAACGCCTGCCTCCTCGAAAGATGCCATCTCGTTCATGATCCGACACGCAGCCTCGACAATATTTATGGTCAGAGCAGCACCGGTGCCTTCCCCCAAACGCATCCTCAGATCAATAACAGGTTCCAATCCCATTTTTTCCAAGGCCGCCGACTGGGCCTTTTCCACCGACCGATGGCCGCTGATCAGATAACCGCCGATCTTTGGCAGGAGCAGATAGGCAATTAGGCCGGCAGCAGTGGAAATAACACCATCTAAGACAACGGCCACACCTTTGGATGCCGCAGCCAAGGCAGCACCGGCGATTCCGGCAATCTCAAATCCACCCACTTTGCTTAAAATATCCAATCCATCCTGTGGGTTCGGTTTGTGGTAATCCAGTGCCGTTTCGATGACGTTGACCTTATGTCGGAATACTTCATCATCGATTCCCGTTCCCCTACCTGTAGCAACTTCTACGGGCATACCTGTAGCCGCACTGATAATGGCTGAGGCCGAAGTAGTATTGCCGATCCCCATTTCACCCAAACCGAGAATCTGCATGCCGTTTTTGCTGTATTCGTCGAAAAAGCCGGTCATGCCGGCTTCCAATGCCCGAACCATTTCCTCTTTGGTCATAGCCGGTCCCGATGCAAAATTACGAGTCCCGCGTCGAATTTTTTTGTTAATCAAATGGGGATGGGAATCCAAATCGGACTTAACACCCATATCAACAATGCGCATATCAATGCTATGGTGCCTGCAAAGAATGTTGATTGCGGCTCCACCACTTAAAAAATTTTGGACCATTTGGGCGGTGACTTCAGCAGGAAACGCCGAAACACCCTCTGCAGTGATGCCATGGTCACCGGCAAAGACCAGCAAGGTTTTCTGATCGATTCGAGGGGAGAGGCTTTTTTGAATCAGGCACATCTGAATGGCCAGCGACTCCAATTGCCCCAGGGCTCCCAACGGCTTTGTCTTGTTATCCATTTTATGCCGGGCCGCCGGCAGCAGGTCCTCGGATACGGCTGAAACGGAATTGCAAGTTAGCTCAAAAAGATTGTCGTTCATGAGTATAGTTCCTCATTAGTAAGGCAAAGATTCAAGGCGAAATTTCTTCCTTTAACATACAACAGGCAATTTTGTATGAGGGAAGCTTTCCATCGGTGGGTTCAAGGTTGTAGGGCTGGATGATGCGGTTCATGACACATCCTTCCGGGATTGATAGTGGAAAAAGGTCTACCTCGTTTACCTTGGGAGTCTGAACCAATTGGTCATCGCAAATTTGGAGGCTGTGAAGCGGGTAGTCCTCACACAAGGGGCACCGGTACACCCGACCATTGGGAAAAATGAAATAGTTGGCGGACACCAGGCCTGCGCATTCGAACGTTTCGTGAGGACTTAAAAACACCTTGGGAAATGTTACAATAATCCCGCGCTTTGCGGCCGCCTCCGCCACCTGCGGAATCACATGCAACCAGGTCTTCCGGTCCACCTGGGCAAGTTCTTCCCGTTGGCATTCATCCTCTGCCCACGGCCCCCGGATGCCGATCACCTGGATAAAAAACCGGTCAACGCCCCATTCTGCCAGCAGTGGCGGCATGTGATGCAGATGGTCGATGTTAACCTGGCTGACGGTGTAGATGAGGCTAACGGCAAATCCTCGTCTTTTTGCCTCATGAATTCCTTGTGAACACTTGGCAAAACTGCCGTCACCACGAAGGGGGTCATTAACTTCATGGTTTGGACCATCTAAGCTGAAGCTGAAAAAATCTACTTCTTTTGGCGTCACCTTATCCAAAATATCGTGAAAAAGATATCCGTTGGTGTCGATAGTAACCGATTCATACCCTAACGCCCGTGACTGCTTTACGGCAACGGACAAGTCCGGATGCAGGGTTGGTTCTCCTCCCAGAAAAACCACATTGGGTGATGGGTGTCGATGGGCAAACAGGGCCAACCATCGCTCAATGGTACCAATGGCCAATGTTTTACGGCCGTGCTGGTTAGGGTTGATGTAGCAATGACGACAGCGAAGATTACAGCGGGTGAGCAAATGAAAGAAAATATTAGCCGAACGACGGGTGAAGGAAACTGTTTTTCTCATCACGTGAATTTTGTTTATTCTTAAATTAATCAGGCTCTACCTTACCACCCAGACGCCGAACCTCTTTTTTTGCCCGGATCAATTCCTCATTGGTCAAACGGAGACGCTGGGTCATATACTCTGCAAAGATCCGGTAGAGAAGCAGCAAAAAATCCAAGCGTTCATCTTTTTGATCGGATGTTGAAAGCCGGCTGCCGGCTGATGTATCAACGGCAAGACAGACGGTAGTCCCAATGGATAGCACCGTAGCGCTTCGTGTTTGATCGTCCACAATGCGCATTTCACCGAAAATTTCACCCTTTGTCTCAATAGTACCGATCTCCTCGCCCGATTTGGTGACCCTGATTTTTCCACTCAGCAGGAAATAGAGCCATGGGTCCATATCTCCTTCTTGTATAATCACCTCACCGTCTTCATACTGGCGGATCTTGCTGAGGCGAAGCAGTTTTCCCAAATTTCGGGTTTCAAAATGCTTCAAGGTTGAAATGGACATGAGCCGCTGAATATTCTCGATGTTTTCCTTCAGGTATTTGGACTCAATCATGATGTCTAATCTCCATGCAATGTTTGGTCAGATCGTCATCGAATTGTACCGGATAGCACCCGTCAAAACAAGCTTTGCAAAAATTGTCTGTTGGGTTTTCAATTCCAGTGGACGATAGTAACCCCTCCAGGCTCAAATATCTCAGGGAGTCCAGCCCCAAATGCTTTTCAAGTTCCTTGGTACTCATTGCCGCCGCGATCAGTTCCCCTTTGGTAGAGAAATCGATGCCGTAATGGCAGGGGAATCGGTGCGGTGGCCCACTGACATGCAGGTGAACCTGCTTGACACCCAACTCCCGCAGTGACTTGACCCGGGTCTTTACCGTTGTTCCACGAATGATGGAATCTTCGATGATGATGATATCCTTGCCCTTGAGCACTTCTTTTATGGGGTTGAGTTTGACCCGGACGCTGAAGTCCCGCATACTCTGCGTAGGCTGAATAAAGGTGCGGCCCACATAGTGGTTCCGGATCATTCCCGCCTCGAAGGGAATTCCCGACGCTTCGCTGAAGCCAAGGGCCGCATACACCCCCGAATCGGGAAAAGGCATGACCAGATCAGCATCTACCGGAGACTCTTTTGCCAACTGCCGGCCATGGGCCTTTCGGGTCAGGTAGACATTGTGCCCGAAAAAAGTGCTGTCAGGCCGAGCAAAATAGATGAACTCAAAAATGCAGAAAGAACGCTTTTTGGGTGTCTTTGTGTGGATACTTTTTACCCCGTCAGGGCTGATGATGACAATTTCACCCGGGTCCAGTTCACGGACGAATTCAGCCTGTACCAGATCCAATGCACAGGTTTCCGATGCAAGCACATAGGTTCCGTTGAGCCTGCCCAGGCAGAGGGGACGGAATCCATGGGGGTCTTTGATACCAACAAGTTCTCCCCGGCTGGTGAGAACCACCATTGAAAAAGCCCCTTTTAACCTGGCGGCCGCAGCCTTCAATGCCCCTTCGAAACCCAGGCTGATATTTCGTACGAAAAGGTGTAAGAATACCTCGCTGTCCATGGTGGTCTGAAAAATAGAGCCGGATTCCTCCAACTCCGTTTTCAAATGATGAGCGTTGACCAGGTTGCCGTTATGGGCCACGGCATAGGAGCGATTGCGGTGGCGCACGACGAGCGGTTGCGCATTGGCGATCACCGAACTTCCAGTGGTGGAATAGCGTACATGCCCGATTGCACAACGCCCATTAAGCCCATCTATAACATCCATGTCAAATACGTCGGGAACCAGCCCCATCCCCTTGTATTCGTCGATTGTGCCCCTGTCGTTCACGGCGATACCGGCACTCTCCTGTCCTCGATGCTGGAGGGCATAAAGTCCGAAATAACATAATTTTGCCGCATCCGGATGGCCGAAGGCCCCGAACAGGCCGCATTCCTCTCGGGGTTTTTCGTCATACATGTTTTCAGGGATGTCCGTTTCCGATGTTTTCATGTTCGTAAGCCTTGCAAAAATGGTATTTTTCAATAAGGATTGGCATCCCCGCTAACTATGGTAGTCTTGGATAGCTTTTACTGAAAAAGGTTTATCTCTCAGCGATTCCACGCCCCGGCACACAGCAAGAGCACCTGCAGCGGTCGTAACGTATGGCACTTTAAATTTTAGGGCTGCCCGACGGATCGTATACCCGTCCCGGCGTGGCTCGTCACCAGTACCGGTGTTGACAATTAATTGAATACGGTCGTTTTTTATGGAATCGACCACATGGGGTTGACCTTGGGAAACCTTGTTGATCCGTTCGGCTGTAACACCATTATCGCAAAAATGGTTCCACGTGCCGTCGGTCGCCAGAACGGTAAATCCCATATCGACAAACTTCTTTCCCACCGGTAACATGGCCGACTTATCTTCATCG
Organism: Desulfosarcina sp.; assembly: GCA_030642405.1. Taxonomy (GTDB): domain Bacteria; phylum Desulfobacterota; class Desulfobacteria; order Desulfobacterales; family Desulfosarcinaceae; genus Desulfosarcina. The sequence continues at coordinate 7,705 of DAOWNV010000037.1, read as the reverse complement.
CCCACACTGATAAAAACCGTACCTTTCAAAGGGAGTCGCTGGCCGGCACCCAATTGCGATTTTGCGTAGGCCAGGCCGAAATCGGTACCCAGCCCCATCACCTCGCCGGTGGACTTCATCTCCGGTCCCAGCAGCGTATCCACACCAGGAAAACGGTCGAAGGGAAGTACCGCCTCTTTCACCGACAGGTGCTTAGGAACTACCTCTTTGGTGAGCCCCAGTTCGGTCAGCGTTTCCCCCAGCATAACTCGCGTGGCCAGCTTTGCCAATTGAACACCGGTTGCCTTGCTCACAAAGGGAATGGTCCGTGAAGCCCGTGGATTAACCTCAATTACATAAAGCTTATCGTCTTTGATAGCATACTGTACATTCATCAACCCCACGACTTTCAGCTCAGCGGCCATGGCTTTGGTGGCCGTTGTGATTTGCTCGATCATCTCCTTGTCGATACTGTAAGGGGGTAGGACACAGGCCGAATCACCACTATGAATACCGGCGGCCTCGATATGCTCCATGATACCTCCGATGATAGTTACGGCACCGTCGCTGATGGCATCAACATCCACTTCCACAGCCTCTTCCAAAAATTTATCGATAAGAACAGGGTGCCCGGGAGAGGCCAAAATGGCCAGTTGGGTAAAATTTTCCATATCCTTTGGATCATAGACTATTTTCATGGCTCGACCACCAAGGACAAAGGAAGGGCGCACGATCACCGGGTACCCGATATCGTCAGCGATGGACAGGGCTTTTGAAATGGTCAGGGCCGTTCCGTTGGTCGGCTGCTTCAGGTTCAGCTTTTTCAGCATGGTCTGAAACAATTCACGGTTTTCGGCCCGGTCGATACTCTCCGGCTGGGTGCCCAATATCGGCACACCTTCCTGATACAATGGTGTGGACAGATTCAATGGTGTCTGACCACCGAATTGTACAATGACGCCATCCGGTTTCTCTTTCTCCACGATGTGAAGCACATCCTCTCGGGTCAGCGGCTCGAAGTATAGTTTGTCCGAGGTGTCGTAGTCGGTGCTCACTGTTTCCGGATTGCTGTTTACCATGATACTTTCCACACCCACATCCCGCAGTGCAAATGACGCGTGAACACAGCAGTAGTCGAACTCGATGCCCTGGCCGATGCGGTTTGGCCCGCCACCGAGAATCATCACTTTCTTTCGCTTCGAAACCCGGGCTTCACACTCTGTTTCATAGGTGGAATAGTAGTAGGGTGTGGCTGCCCGAAATTCAGCAGCACACGTATCCACCAATTTATAGACCGGCCTGAGTCCAAATGCCTTGCGTTCCGTCTCTACCTCCTTTTCCGTTAATCCGGTAAGGTGGGCAATCTGTATGTCGGAAAAACCGAACGCTTTGGCACGGCTCAATTGATCGGCGGTCAAGGTGGTGGCCGAACCGTCTTCCGCGCCCCCGCGGACACAAATCTCTTCTCCGCCCACCTTCAGCTCCTGCTCCATTTTATAGATCTGTTCCAATTGAAAAAGGAACCATTTATCGATGGTCGTTAACTGAAAAATATCCTCGACGGACATCCCGGCTTCAAGGGCATGGTGCAGGTAAAAAATCCGCTGGGAATTGGGAATGGCCAGCTTCTGTTCGATCTCCTCCATGGTGGGGGGGGCGCCATCGAATTCCTGTCGGTCTTTTCCGTCGGCACCAAAGCCGAATCGTCCGATTTCCAAGGATCGAAGTCCCTTTTGTAAGGCTTCTTTAAAGGTCCTCCCGATGGCCATTGTCTCGCCAACCGATTTCATGGAGGTGGTAAGCAGGTCTTCGGTTTCCGGAAATTTTTCAAAGGTCCACCGGGGAATCTTGACCACGCAGTAGTCCAGTGCGGGTTCGAAAGAGGCGAAGGTTTCACCGGTGATATCGTTGGGAATTTCATCCAACGTATAACCCACGGCCAGTTTGGCGGCAATTTTTGCAATGGGAAAACCGGTGGCTTTGGAGGCCAGGGCGCTGCTCCGAGAAACCCTGGGATTCATCTCCACAACGATCATCTCCCCATTTGCGGGATCAATTGCGAATTGGACGTTGGAGCCTCCGGTATCTACACCGATCTCTCTCATAATGGCTAAAGAGGCGTCCCGCATTGTTTGATATTCTTTGTCCGTAAGCGTCTGCGCCGGAGCCACGGTGATTGAGTCGCCGGTGTGAACGCCCATGGGATCCAGGTTTTCGATGGAGCAGATAATGACCACATTGTCAGCGTGGTCGCGCATCACTTCCAGTTCGTACTCCTTCCACCCCAGTACCGACTTCTCCAGCATCACCTGGCTGGTTAAACTGGCATCCAGGCCCGATTTGGCGATTTTTTCCAGATCCTCGGGGTTGTAGGCAACTCCGCCACCTGTACCGCCCAACGTGAAACTGGGCCGGATAATCAGCGGAAAACCTATCTCGTCGGCAACTCGGCGAGCCTCTTCCATGGTGGTAGCGATACCACTGTTAGGAATTTTCAAACCGATGCGATTCATGGCATCCCGGAATTGATCCCGGGATTCGGCCTTTTCGATAGCATCCAAGGAGGCGCCGATCAGCTCCACATTAAATTGTTCAAGTGTCCCTTGTTTGGCCAATTCAACAGCAGTGTTTAACCCGGTTTGCCCCCCAAGTGTGGGCAACAGTGCATCGGGGCGCTCTTTTTCGATTATTTTGGCCACGATGTCCGGTGTGACGGGCTCAATATACGTCCGGTCAGCCGTTTCCGGGTCTGTCATAATGGTGGCAGGGTTGGAATTCACCAGGACTACCTTGTAGCCCTCTTCCTTTAAGGCTTTGCATGCCTGCGTGCCTGAATAGTCGAACTCGCAGGCTTGGCCGATAATGATAGGACCGGCCCCGATGATCAGAATTTTTTCTATATCAGTTCGTTTGGGCATGTTCAGTTCGTCTTCATCATGGCCCTGAACTGGTCAAACAGGTAGGCCGCATCATGGGGTCCCGGGGATGCCTCCGGATGGTATTGAACGGAAAAGGCCGGCATCCGTCGATGGCGGATGCCTTCCACGGTGTTGTCGTTCAGGTTGATATGGGTTACCTCCACCGCATCGGCATTCAAACTCTTCATATCCACGGCAAAGCCATGGTTTTGGGAAGTGATTTCCACTTTTCCGGTAGCTAAATTTTTCACAGGTTGATTAGCACCGCGGTGGCCGAATTTCAATTTGTAGGTCCTTCCCCCCATCGCCAACCCAAGAATCTGATTGCCCAGACAGATGCCGAAAATGGGCAGTCGTCCCAACAGTTCCTTGACCGTCTGAATCCCATAGTTCACCGGCTCCGGGTCCCCTGGACCGTTAGAAAGAAAGAGACCATCAGGTGCCATGGCCACAATGGTCGAAGCATCGGTGGTGGCCGGAACCACAACCACCTCAAAACCCGCTTTTTCAAAGCAGCGGGCAATATTGTATTTGAGGCCGAAATCGATAGCTACTACGGAAGGCCGCTCACCCTTTTGTTGCCAAACAGCAGTATCCAATTTACCATTATCTTCTATTGGTTCAGGATGTCCTTGTTTCCAACGATAAGCTGTGGCCGTGGTGACTTCCCTGGCCAGGTCCAACCCCTTCATGCTTGGAATTGCTTGGGCACGCTGCGTAAGGGATTCGGAATCCAGGTCCGTTGTGGAAATGATGGCACGCATGGCGCCACCGTTTCGGATATGACGGGTCAGGGCCCTGGTATCCAGCCCCTCTACACCGAGCACCCCTTGGTCGACCAGGTAGTCTGCAAGGGATTGGGTTGATCTGAAATTGCTTGGAAAAGGTTGGTACTCCTTGACCAAAAAGGCGGCTACCTGTATCCGGTCGGACTCCACGTCTTCGGTATTGACACCGTAATTGCCTACCAGCGGGTAGGTCATAGTGACCATTTGGCCACTGTAAGACGGGTCGGTAAGCACCTCTTGATAACCGGTCATGCTGGTGTTGAACACCACTTCCCCTCCGGCTTCACCGGAACCGGTGAAGGACCGGCAGACGAAGGTGCGGCCATCTTCAAGTGTCAATCGTGCTTCCATAGATTCCATTCATATAGGAATTACAATATTGCTTTTTAGACTGCGTTATCGGCCGTCGCGGTATAACAAAATACAACTCCCTTCTTCCGGCCTTGCCAAAAAACATTATGAGGCCTTACCCATGAGTTAGGAACCTAACCGATTCCCAAGTCAATTACCACATCTGACCGGCAAATCAACCCCCTTAAAAAGGCAGGTTAAGGAGCCTGCCCTATCATGAAAACAAAATGGCTTTTTCCCAAATTATCCCAAAGGGGTGTTTTCCACTAAATCCCATATCCCGCAGGGACATGCACCGGCACAAAACCCGCAACCAATGCACCGGTTCGGATCGACCACATATTCGAAATCCGTATCACTGATAGTTTTGCGACTGATTGCAGATTCCGGACAGATAGCCACACAGATGCTGCAATCCCGACAGGTTCCGCATGAAGAACATTGGGACCCGCACTGGTCCAGGTCTTCATACTGAATAATCCGGGGATCCAGGTATTCCAGTGAAACACGATTGATATCGATGACCATTTTGCGGTCGGCACCGGGTCTTTTGCCGGTCAATATCTCGGAAATGGTTTCCGCTGCCCGTCTTCCTGCACCGATGGCGTCGGTAAGCAGGCCGGGCCGAACTAAATCGCCTATGGCATAAATTTTTGGATTTGACGTCTGATAATCATCATTGACCACGACAAAACCACGATCAGTGGCGACATCATCGGGAAGAAAATCGAGATCGGGGGCATCTCCGATGGAGACAACAACCGTATCTGCAGGTATAAGTTCACCTGTTTCCAGTTCAACACCCTTGTCGGTGATCTGTCGGGTAAATACCGGCCAGCGGAAGATGGCGCCAACAGCCTCGGCATCCTCCCTCTCTTTTCCAAAACCGGCAGGCTCCTGAACGTCCAGTAACGTTATTGCTTTTGCACCCAAGCGTGCAGCTTCGGTGGCCACGTCGCAGCCTACGTTACCGGCACCTATTATCACGACCCGTTTACCCGGCTTTGCCCGGTTCTTTTTTGCATCAGCAAGAAAATCCATGGCCGTAATCAACCGTTCTTTTCCCGGAAGGGGAAGGCTTCTGGGCTTCTGGGCACCGGTAGCAACGATGACAAAATCATAATCGGCGGTCAGCTGGGCCGTATCGGACTTGTTCAGCCGTTGCTGGAGGTGAACATGTGGGATGACCTTAGCAGCCCGATCCAACTCCACTTTCACCACCGCCTTGGGAATCCTGCTGTCGGGGATTACCGAAGCAATCTTGCCGCCCAGGGTCGGCGCATTGTCGAAGACAACCGCCTCATGGCCCATCCTGCGCAGCTGCCAGGCCGTGGAGATACCGGCAGGGCCGCCACCGATGACCGCGATGCGCTTTCCTGAAAGCTCGGGGAGTTCCGGCAGGCCTGCGTCGATACTGGCCCGCCCCAATTGGGAAACATCCACCGGTGTCATGAACGCCGACCCTTTGGTACAGGCGGTCATACAGGGGTGAGGGCACAGATAGCCGCAAACGGAAGCCGGAAAAGGCGTGAAGGCCAGGGCCAAGTTCACCGCTTCGTCTACCCTTCCTTCCCGTATCAACCGCCAACGCTCCTGCACAGGAATTCCAGAGGGACAGGTTGCTTCGCATGGGGCCTTGTACTTTCGGTTTTCCCAAACCGGGACAAACCGCCGCATGTCTCCCTTGGTGATCAATGGGATGGGACTGCGATCGATGTCGGTCAGGTCGCCGACAATACCCCCCCTGCCCAAATTTTTGTCCCAGACGTTCTCTCTGAAGTCAGCCATGGAACGGCGTTTTATGCCTATTTTTTCCTGGGGCGACCGGACAACAATGAATTGCCATTCTTCTCTAATCGAAAGGGTCGGTAACAATTCCGTCTGGTTAATGGCAGTCAGGTACTCCTTGAGGCCATTGGTCAGCCATGTCCAGGTTTCATCATCAATGGGAATCATCTTGGCATCAGTCTGGCTGAAACCTTTGTGGGGACCTCGAAACAGCACCCTGCCGCCAACCATTCCCACCAGGGGACGATAGCCCAAAATATTTTCAGGATCCTGAGGAGCGTGTCCGCAAATCACGGCTACGCCCCCGGCCATAAATTCGGCAAAATAGTCCCCTACGCTGCCCAGAACCCAAAGCTCAGGCGGATCGAAGCGGGGATTGAACTTTGTCATGGTCATGCCCCTGGCACCGATATTCCCTGCAATATACACCTTGCCCTGGGCCATACCGTTGGCCGTACCATTGGAGGCATTGCCGTGTACCGAAATTATGGCGCCGGCATTAAGCCATCCCACATCGTCGGATGCCGGACCTATCACATCAATATGTGTGCCCGGATACCCCATGGAACCCAGCCGCTGACCGGCATTGCCCTCTATCGTAACTTGCAGGGGTTCACCGCCGGTCTTCCACAGCCGGCCGCCAATACCGTGCTGGCCAAAGGCCTTGATTGTCAGCCGGCGGTGGCCTTCTTTCACGGCCAGCTGAATCTCTTCTTCCAGCATACGTGATGCCAGGCGTTCGCCGTTTCGCTTGCCCGATATATAAAAAGGTTCTTTTTTATCTGTCATTGCATGTTCTCCGGATTTTACACCCATCTACACCACATATTTGATTTTCAGTCGCTGAGCCGCCTGATAATCACTGATCCCCAAGGCATCGGACATTCCTATGGGCAGAGACGTGGACCGCCCCAAAGGTGCAACGATTTTTTTCAGTTCCATGTCAAAGGCGAGAAACAGATCCACCACCCTTTCGGCCACTTTTTCAGGATCCAAACGCCGGTAGAGTCGCGAGTCCTGAGATGTGATACCCCGTGGGCATCGACCGATGTTACAGATATTGCAGCGATCCGACTCCGAACCCAGGCATCCGGCTGCAGCCTGCATGATGTATTTACCGGTCTGCACGCCACTGGCGCCCAACATGATCAAGGCAGCGGCATTGGCAGCAAGGTTACCGTTTTTGCCGACACCCCCACCGGCGAAAAGGGGAATCTCATTTTGCATCCCCACTTCCACCAGGTTCAGATACCCGTCACGGATGTTGGTAGCGATAGGATGCCCCATGTGATCCATGGAAACATTATAAGCGGCTCCAGTGCCGCCATCTTCACCATCAATGGCCAGACCCGCAGCATACGGGTTTCGCGTGAGGTTATTGAGCACAGCCATGGCCGTGGAGGTGGCCGATATTTTCGGATAGACCGGCACTCTGAATCCCCAGGCCATGTACATGGAAAGAATCATCTTGGCCACGGACTCTTCGATGGAGTACTGAGTCTGGTGTGTTGGTGGACTGGGCAGGCTAACTCCCGGCGGAACACCACGGATGGCGGCAATAAGCTTGTTGACCTTGTGCCACATGAGCAGGCCGCCGTCCCCCGGCTTGGCTCCCTGGCCGTACTTGATCTCAATGGCACAGGGGTCTTCCACCATCTCCGGGATGGCATGGATGATTTCGTCCCAACCAAAGTAGCCACTGGCAATCTGTAGGATCACATATTTCAAAAACGGGCTTCTCAGCAGCCGAGGCGGGCAACCTCCTTCGCCGGTGCACATTCTGACCGGCATGCCCAGTTCCTGGTTGAGGTAGGCCACACCCATCTGTAGTCCCTCCCACATATTGGGAGACAGTGCGCCGAAACTCATACCACCGATGAT
>DAOWNV010000202.1 GCA_030642405.1 Desulfosarcina sp. | reverse complement strand
CCGGCAGCGGCAAAACTCATGGCCAGGTTGATAGCCAGCGTTGTTTTGCCCTCGCTGGGCAACGTGCTGGTAATGAGAAAGCACTTGGAGCTGTTACCGGATCCGGATAGCTGAACGGATACCCTTGTGGAACGGATGGCCTCGGAAAAGGAGGACCGGGGATGCCGCATAAATGCACTTTCCAATCCCTCTTCGTCCGGTTTTGTTTGTGGGATGGTCCCCAATAAAGGAATCTGAAACCGATCCGGAATTTCATTGGGATGGGTCACCGTATCAGCAAAATACTCGGCAAAAAATGCACTTCCGATTCCACCGAGAAGACCGAGAACAAGTGCCAGCACCAAGTTTAAATTCACATTAGGTTTGACGGCCTTTATCGGCAGGTCGGAACGGTTGACAATCTGAATGTTGCTTGAAGAGACACCGGCCATGGACTCGATCTCTTTGGCACGCTGCAACAGGATTTGATAAATTTCCTTGTTGGTCTCCACCTCCCGGGCCATGATCGAATACTGGGTGGCCCTGTCGTTCAGGTCCAAAACCAGGCTTTTCTGGTGTTCGATTCTTTTTTCCATGGCCCTGACTATCTTTTGCGCGGTTTCGTATTCATTGACAATGGATAAAAAGATGCCGTCTTCCTGGGCTTGAATCAATGCGGAAATGCTGTCCATACGCGCCCGAAGCGCCCTTACCTTGGGATAATCGTCATGAAAGATCGCCTTTCGTTCTTCGTACTCACCGTTGAGCTTGGCATATCTATCTTTCAGGCTGGCGATCAGCATACTGTTGAGCACCTGGGGAAGGTTTGCCGGTCCATCCTTGACGGCCTGTTCATAAACGGCCTGCTTGGTAATCAGGTTTGCTTCAGTTTCCGCAAAAGCTGAGTTGAGCTCCTCCAGATGACGGTAAATACTGTTGATACGGGCATCTAGGGAAACGATTCCCGCATGTTTGGCAAACGAGTTGAGGCGCTCTTCCGCCTTTTCCAGGTTGATTTTGGCCCGATCCATCTGCATCATCAGGAAATCACGAGCAATCCCTGACGCTTCTACTTTAAGCTCCATTTTCCAGCTTATGAAGTCTTCAACCAGCGTATTGACCACGACTTGGGACAGATGGCGGTCAGGAGAGCGGAAGGCCACATCGATCAACATGGACTTTCGGCTTGGCGAAACCGTCAGGTTTTCCTCAATGTACTTGATCACTTTTTGACGCTGAATGATATCCTCACCAACCGCCGATTTGGTCTGACCTCGCCAAAGATCCTCCACCCTTTTTTTTATGGATCTGATGATGCGCCGACCGATTCCTGATTTCCCTTCGTTAAAAACCGTTTTTCGGATTACGGGATGATCAATGAGATCCAGGTTCTCGATGACCCGTTTAATTATGGCCCTGCTTCGTAAAAGTTCAACCTGTGTTTCATAAAATTCGCGCGCCTGGATTTCCGATCCCAAAACCTCCTGGAAAGTCGTTACATGGGGTGTTTCCTGACTGACTTCGACGACCGCCGATGCCTCATAAATCCTGGTGACCGCCAGCGTGAAAATCAAAGTAGACAAAAACACCAGCGCCAGCACGGTAAGAATCAGCCATTTTCTCCGCACGATGACATCGATGTAATCACGTAGTTGGATCTCTTCTGATTCCTGCCACTCGTAGAGCGGTTGCTGAAATTCGCCGGCTGGATACCGGTTGCTCGTTGGCTCCGGCAGCCTGTTGTTTTCGGGTCTGTTTTCGTAGTTGTCAGCGTTGTAGGTCATATGGGTACCTATAGTGGTGCAAGGTTCGTGGTGCTATGTTCGGCGTTCGTCGGTTCAGTCTTTTCGATTACAGGATCAATTTCCTCTAACCGGAAGCTGTCGATCCATAAAATCCCCCTGATTTTGAATCAAAACGCATACTGGCACGACGGCGCAGACGCATCACTGCCGCATGGCAGCCCTCAGGAGTCTCAAACACGAGGTATTCTTCATGCCATCCCCGTGATCCGTTAATCATCGGGCCTGCCTGATACAGACCTTTTTGATCGTAGCCGAAAACCTCTATAAACGGGCCTTGATCGGTAGTAACCCCCCTGCTCTTCCAAAAATAGGAAAGTTTGTACCTTTTTTGGGGCGATACCGCAAAAATCTGGTAAATATGCTGAAAGGCAAGGTTCGTTTTCCCGTTGAAGGTTATTTTCAGTGCGTACTCACCCGATTGCGGCTGGTAACTGACACGCTTCATGACCCACTGCTTCTCTTTGTCTTTCCAATGGCGCCAATCAAATCCCTGACTGGAGAGCTCCTGTTCAAAACCCGGATTGGTCAGATCTTCATCACCTGTAACCTGCTGCCAGATCTCTTTTGAAGCAATGGTTCGTTTGTGGTCCAAAAGAAAATGGGCATAGCGAAGGGCGGTCTCTTTATCAGGTTGATCGATGGCGGTTATGGATTCCCAGACTTGTGCGCTCGCTTCGGGCAACCCCCAGCGCATCAACCAATCCAGATAAATCGGCAGATGAGCGGAATCCAACACGGCAATGACGGCTGTAGCATCGCTTCCCAGCTGCGTGTGAAGCAATTGGAATGCGTCTTCGATTAGTTTCTTTTTTGACAGCAGGTCGTTGATATGACTGTAGAAAATAGAATGCATGCCGAGTTCGTCGGCCAAAACGAGTTGGGACCATTTCCAGCGATAAATCTGCCCCGTTGTACGGGTAGTAAAAGATAAAATGCTTTTGGCCTTTACTATGTTTCCCAGCTCCGCCTCTATTTCAGCCAGTTTGAGCCACGCATCAAAATGCAGGGGGTTCAATGTGACGGCCTGATGGAAAAAAGGCAACGCCTGTGTCGGCTGCAAATCCAGCCAGGCATTGATGCCATATGCGAATTGAGCGTTGGAATATTTTTCTAAGCGGCGGTTCTCTTTTTCGGTAAAGGTATACCGGCTATAGTTAACCACGCGTTTCGGCCAGGTATAGAGAACCGACCAAATCCCAAGCACCAGCAGAATAAGTGTGAGCGCGATATGGAAAGGTATACGAAAAGGATGACGGCCGTTAGCGAGATCAATCATGATTTACTTGAAAGCCCGGAAACGCCACCAAGGCTTCTTTTTTACATTCATTACCGGAGAAATACTGATTTTGGGCAATGTCTTTCCACACAATAGCCGCTGAGGATTGTCCAAGGTCAGCTGTTGAATATTTTCCTCACCTATCAAGTTGGCCAGCTTGGCCATGACCGATTGCATTTGATCAGGGATCGGTCCTTTGGAGTGATGACTGTCCGTGGCCAGACAGTGAATCCAACCGTTTGTCGCCATTAACCGGGCGGCACGGGCGGCTGTCCGACCGTACATCCCGAGAAAGCTGCCGTAATTGATCTGCAGATAGACTCCCGAATCGATAATTTTTTCAATCATGGCTGGATTGACTGCCAATTGTGCGCATCGCTCGGGATGAGCCAGCAGCACCGTATAGCCTTTGGCCAGAATGGTAAAAACAACCTTTTCCCATCCCGGTGGAAGCTGTTGAAAAGGCGGTTCGATGAGAAGGCATGACGAGTCCCCCAAAGGTAGCAGTGCACCTTGTTCAAGCATATCTGGGATTTGGGGGTCGATGGCGATCTCCATGCCGGTCGCAATCGTAAGGTCCAGCCTTAACTTTGCGATAGCCAAGTTCAAATCATTTACTTTCAATTGGATCTCATCAACGGCCGGCATCCAGATAGTTCCCGGTATCATGTGGGGAGTGGCGGTAATTATTCGGTATCCCGCCCGGGAAAGGACATTGGCAAGATCAAGGCTCTCTTTAATGGTCTCGGGACCATCGTCAATTGAGGGCAAAATGTGGCAGTGCAAGTCGATCAATTTGAAATCATGCCTCTTTCTGATTGACGACGGGTGAAGTTCGATACCAGGGTTGTGTTTCGCTTTTCCCCGTTTCGGAGTCCGTTAAACCCACCTCGTTTTTCAGCATTTGAACGTCTACGTCTACTCATCCGGTTTTTTTCAGAGCTGCCGAAAGCGGGTTGTTGTTGGGTACACGCACTCAATATTGCCATCAATACAACAAAATAGAGGCAATTGGCAGGAATCTGAAGATTAAAATCGAAAAGACCGTGTACCGCCATTGAAATCAAACCGCTGAACGCACCTACGGCCAGATAAAAAGTCAACGGATCCCTTTGAGAATCTATCCGCCTGATCCGCCGGACACTCTTCCATAAAAAAAGAAAAAAAGCACCGGTCAAAGCGATAAATCCGATCCAACCGGTCTCTATCAACAACTGAAGATAATCGTTATGGGCAAAAACCACCGTTTTGTTCGAGGTCGCCGACTTGTTGTAAATGGCAAACACGGTTTCATAATTTCCTAAACCGATACCTATCGGATGATCTTTGACCACTATTAAACTGTCCCGCCAGATATCCATCCGGGATATTGCCCCGCCCCGAACGGATAGAAACCGTTGAACTATGGGTTCGATACCGATCATTGCCATGTATACGATCAGCAAGACCACAATCCCCCCCAGCAGCAACCGGGTTTGTTTGGCCATCGCCTTCATTTCCCTGCGTGCCAGGATCGTAAAAGTCGCAAAGCCGACAACCCCGCTGATGATTCCCCCCCGGGATCGGGTGAAAATCAATGCCATCAGCAAAACTATGATCCCCAGGGCCATCAATGCCTGCCGATTCAGTTTGTCTGAGTTGAGTGCTTCTTTTAAAGATGAAACGCGACCGGTCATAGCCAGTGTAACCCCGAGGGCCAACGGCCAGATCATTTCAATAAAACCGGCAAAATTGTTGCGGTTAATAAATGTTCCACGGGCCGTTCCCATATAAGACTGAACATAGTCAACCCACAGTACGCCCATGGATGGCACCAACGCCTGGATCACGCCGTAGACTGATTCCACCAGTCCGAGCCCGATCATTACCATAACAATACGGTGACGAATCCGTCTTTGGGTGCCAAGCGCACTGACCACAACATGAAACAGACCCAGGCTGAGGAGAAAAATCCACCACGTCAGACTTGCCTGGGGTAGATAGCTAAAGGTTTCCCATATCGGGGTGATGTCGCAAAGCGCCCTTGCCTGGGATAAAAGTTCAGCGCGGACGGGGCTGAACCAGGCAATCCAAGAAAATGGAAAGGGCAGACACAGCACCAGCGACCAGGTAAAAAACAATAAAACGAGAAGGGTTGAACCACTAAACCGT
>DAOWNV010000249.1 GCA_030642405.1 Desulfosarcina sp. | reverse complement strand
TCAGGGCGCCGTCCTTGGTATTTATCGATCTTGTAATGGATACGGATGTCAATTTTTTTTCGCTGTCCGCCGATAATAACCGATCCGCCTACCTCACCGCGCTTAACACCTTTGGTCCAGGGGGCGCCCGTGATGCCGAAATCATTGTAGACAGGCATGTGCATCAGCGCTGATAAGGTGTTTATGGCAAGTGCGTACCCGGCCGAAGGTCCGCCCACACTGTAAGAGGCTGAGAGTAACTGGTGGTGGATGGTGTAATTTTTTAGAAATTCACCCAAAAGACGGGCTGTACTGACCTTGGGATCCATATCCTGTAAATAATTTTTCACCATGGTCAGCGCTTCGTGAGCACTTTGTTGGGTCATCTGAACAGCCATCTCCATTTGAGCCCCGGCCGATGAAGAGGATGATACTGCACCGGTGACCATTACTTTTTCCGATGAAAGGCTATAGGTTAGGCTGGTGGCGATGGGCAAAAGTACCCCGGTGACATCGTTGGCCCCAACACCGATTATGAATCCAACCTGAGGTTCCTGGCTCAATTCCGCTTCAAGAAACTCATCGAGTACCACTTTGCCTTTTTTTGTCGGGCTTTCCGATATTTCATGGCGGGCGGACTTCAGGTGGCTGGTCACCATGGGATAATCAGCGTGTTCTTTGATGGGGGCCAATAGCTTTATAATCACTTCATAATTTTCCAGAAAGCGATCCGGTGCTCCTCGCACTAAGTTTTTTACTTTGTTTTCGTGGTCGAATGCTTCCAGTATCCCCATGAGTGTTTTAAAATTATACTTAACAAAGTTATCCCTGTTTGCCTTTGGGTCATGGCGCATTTGCCTTAGGCGTTGAATCACTTCGAACTCGGTGTTTCTCAATGATCGGGCTTTTTCTACAAAAGCGGCGTAATCTGCTGGAGTATTGCAGATTCCCTTTGCAGCTTCCACAATATTTTTTGTGGGCAGCTCTTTGGAAACGGGGGTGCCCGAAAGAGTATTGTCTACAATTTGAATAATATCATCCATTTTCAGGAACCCTTTGATTTCAAGGACCTTGAGCCTTTTCGAACGAATCAGGGCTGGATCTATTATATCCAGGCGATTGGTGGTGAGTACGGTGAATACTTTATGAAGAGGGGTTTCACCATCGATCAGGTTTAAAAATTTATTGGTTAGTTTGTCCGATGGATTCCCTCCGGTATCGCTACGTTTGGGCGCCAAAGCATCCCCTTCATCGAAAAAAAGATTCGAAGGCCTTGATCTCGACCCAAAATCCATCTTTCCTGAATAGAAACTTTCTAAGGAAGCCGACACTGATTCAACTAATGAATGTGCAATATTTTTTCATTGAACCACGAAAAACCTGTCATTTCAAGGGAAAAACAATCTGTTGGAATGTGAGGGAAAAACGCTACGGGGATTACAGGTTGCCTGCCAAGGCAAGTTGATTCCGATTGACGGCAATATTGAAAGATGTTTGCACCAAATCGTGGTGACGAACAGCAAAAGGGAGAAATACCAGAAGATAGCGTTTGGGATCGACCGTCAGGGTATCCAGGCACTCCTCGATTCTTTTTTTTGGCCTGATGATTCCAGCAATGTTCAACTTTACGGTTTGGATGGATTCAGATAATGGTAACGTAACCGGATGCATCTCTCCTTCGGGCATTTCCGGCGTCAGACGATTGCGGGGCTGAGTGAGGGTAACGTGGTGGGTTAATCGCAGAAAACTTCGGGGGCGAACTTTAAAAGCCGGTCCCCAAAAATACATGGGGATTCGATCCCATCCAGGCTGAATCGCTTTGGGTAGATTAGCCAGTCCTACCAGATCTTCGTATGTCTTCAAATGGATACCGGTGACATTGGCCCTGATGCGCCAAAAGGGAAGGAACAGGGTCGTCTTATTATCCTCAATTGGCATATGGGCGACATTGATGCGCGTCATCTCTTTTTTGGATGCCCTCCACATGGATTTACAATTGGTGCAATGAAGGACCAGAGCGTCACGGTGTCCTTTCAAATCCCAACCGCAGTTTGGGCACAGGGTTGATATGAAACGGATGCTTTTACTTGCGGGTCCCCCGCTAAACCGGTTTTTTTCAAAGGAGTCATCAAGGACAGGGGAGACCGGTTCATTGAGTACTGCATCCATTATGCGATCGGTAACGTAAAAAGGTGCGTAAATCAGACTCAAGGATTCACCTATGAGGGATTGGTGCAAAATGGTTCCGGATCTTTGGGTGTTTCCTTGTGAAATAACTGTGTCAATTGCACGGTGAAATGGAAGATCGGGCTTGATGAACCAACCTTCACTATCCGAGTTGATAAAAGAGAGCTTCAGAGCCTGGCTGCGAAGACCAACAGATGGGGGAAACAGCTCGGAAGAAACAGCCTGTTTACTGGTATCCAGAAATCGGTTTTCGATGCCGGACGGTAGGCAGGAAAACATCATTCCCTTGAAACGCCAATAAGGAACGTAAAGCAGTTCCTTATCAGGTGGTGCCTTGTGGGGCAGCAGATAACGGAAATAATCCTTTGCTACAAGATAGGACTTAACTTTGCAAAAAGCGCATTGAAAAAGCCGATCCGTTTCCTTGAGCGTTGCAGGTGCCCCGCATTGTGGACATTGGTAATCAATGAGATAATTAATATTTTTCTCCACATTGGGTGCAAAAAAGAGATCCTGCTACATTTTCAACACCACATGCCGGGCAGTGAAGGACCTTGGGTTTTTCATCGGCCGGGCGGCCGCAGCGAGAACAGAATTTTGCATTGGGCACCAGGTTTTTCCCGCAATGGCCACACTGGGAAAAGACCAGTTGCTGATGACCGCACATGGGACAAAATTTTGCATCCAACGGGATATCACTTTGACATTCCCTGCACACGGTATGACTCGGTGTTGTACACTTCGATCCGTTTTCTTGCTGCCCGTTGCTTGAAGAATTAAAGTATTTGGCGAACATTGCCGGCATCATCAAACCCATACTCGTCCCCATGCCCATACCGCCCTCGCCATCTGCTTCCGATGCCTTTTCCATGGCCATGGCCGATTTCATCTGCATTAATTTGTTCATGTCATCGAATACCCCCATGCGACTGCGGTCATCGATGGCTTTTTGAACATCAGGAGGCGGTGTGATGGCGTTCATGTATAGATGGGTTAGCCCCAAACCGAAATGTTTGAAATCGTCCTCCAAGCGCTTGGACAGACCTACGGACAATTCATCGTATTGGGCCGGCAGGTTCAAGATGGAATCGATGGTTTCTCCCATGTAGTCATTAAATCTGGAAACGATGACCCGATTCAGGTACTCTTCGATCTCCCCTGTGGTAAACATTCCCTGGGTGCCTACCATCGTATTGATGAATAAGACGGGTTGTACGACACGAAGGTTAAAGACACCGAAGGCCCGAAGTCGAACCAGACCCAATTCGGCATCCTTAAAGGCAACCGGATCGCGGGTCCCCCATTTCAGGTTGGTAAAAACCTTCATGTTGACGAAATAGACTTCCGCTCTAAGGGGGCTTGACATTCCCCATGGTAAACTGGCGATTTTGGTGAGAATGGGTATGTTGCCGGTTTTCAGCGTGTGACGACCTGGAACAAACGCTTCAACGGCCTTGCCCTTGTAGTAGAAGATGCCTGCCTGGCTTTCACGAACCGTGATTTGTGCGCCCCATTTGATTTCACCGGAGCCGTTTTCCGGTATCCGATGAACCAGTTCCTGACCGCTTTCGTCGAACCATTCCAAATTTTCTAATAATACCAGGTTGTCGCCTTTCATGTGACGATCCTCCATAGGATAGATTTTTCTATTTTTAAATAGTATTCAGGTCGTTTATCGGCAGGACAGGGACAAACATGAGCTTGATACATAGACTGACTCATTAGTAAAAAGCCCATCGTCCATTTTAAGTGTTTATTATCTTAGAGTGATTGAAGTGGTGCGGAGATACACTAAGGATTGGAGGTCTGTGGGGTAAACATCTTTACCAACATTGGGGTTTATTCAGCAGGCTTTTCAGGTTGAACGGTTTCCATCGGTACCTGTGTCTTAGCTTCGGTTGACTCGGCCGGTGATTGTTGAGCCTCAGCAACTTTTGGGGTTGTGGGATGGGCCTTGGCATCTTTTGGACTCGTGGGTTGGGCATCAGCATCTTTTGGAGTTGTGGGTTGAGCCTCGGTATCTTTTGGGGTAGTGGGTTGGGCCGCGGGATCTTTTGGGGTAGTGGGTTGGGCCGCGGGATCTTTTGGGGTAGTGGGTTGGGCCGCGGGATCTTTT
>DAOWNV010000075.1 GCA_030642405.1 Desulfosarcina sp. | reverse complement strand
GTTGACCAGTTGCGATAGCAGACGCCTTGCGTTTGTTTGATGGTTGTACATGGTGGCCGGGACTTTGGTGTGATCGTCATGAAAGGAAAAAAGAGTTGAAGAATCTTTCCTGGAGACTCATTTTAATTGCATCAGTTATTGTCATAGCCGTTGTCTATGTGATTCCGACCTTCCAACCCGGTCTCTGGCCACACAAGAAAATTAATCTGGGCCTGGATCTTCAAGGAGGAATGCATCTGGTTCTTGAGGTGGATGCTGACAAAGCCGTTGAAAACACCATTGAACGGGTAGGCCAGGAAATGCGTCAGGCGTTGAGGAAAGAGCGAATCCGAACGCTTGGTATCGAAAGGATAGACGGTATTCGATTGGCCGTAGAAGTCAGCCAGGCGGAAAATACTGACCGTTTTGATAAATTGTTGAACGAGCAGTTTGCCGACCTGAGAATTGTTGATCGAAAAAAGAAAGGCAATACGCTGACAATCATTTTGGATCATCCCGAAAAAGAGGCCGAACGAATCCGATTGCTGGCCGTTGACCAGGCCCTGGAAACCATTCGCAATCGGATTGATCAATTCGGTGTCAGCGAACCCGATATTCGGATTCAAGGGAAGCAGCGCATATTGATCCAGCTTCCTGGAATCAAGGACACCCAGCGGGCCAAAGATCTGATCGGAAAAACCGCCCAATTGGAGTTCAAGTTGTTGGATGAAGATCATGACATTGATTCCGCTTTAAAGGGCAATGTCCCGGCCAGCAGCGAGATTCTCTACGAAATCAAGGAGGATCCGGATACCCATCGCACACAAAAGACTCCCTACCTCGTGAAAAAAAGAACTGTGCTCACCGGTGACTATCTGACGGATGCCCGGGTGCAGATCGATAGCCAGTACAACGATCCCTACGTATCCATTACCTTTGATAGAAAAGGCGCCAGACTGTTCGAACAAATTACAGAGGCAAATGTAAAAAAACGTCTGGCCATCGTTTTGG
This sequence comes from Desulfosarcina sp., assembly GCA_030642405.1. Classification (GTDB taxonomy): domain Bacteria; phylum Desulfobacterota; class Desulfobacteria; order Desulfobacterales; family Desulfosarcinaceae; genus Desulfosarcina. The sequence continues at coordinate 9,266 of DAOWNV010000075.1, read as the reverse complement.
ATGACAATGTTTATTCCGCACCGGTAATCCAGGAAAAAATCGCTGGAGGTGAAGCACGCATCACCGGCAACTTTACTACGGAAGAAGCCCGTGATCTCGCCATTATATTGCGCGCAGGTGCGCTTCCTGCACCGGTGAAAATCCTGGAAGAGCGGACCGTCGGCCCTTCTTTGGGAACCGATTCGATCCGCATGGGACTCCTTTCCATGTGCGTGGGCGGGCTTCTGGTGATTCTGTTCATGGTCATGTACTATAAAGGATCAGGGCTTGTGGCCGATTTTGCTCTGATTCTCAACATTCTCTTTATTGCGGGCGGACTAGCCGGATTCGGTGCCACCCTGACGCTTCCCGGCATTGCCGGTATCATCCTGACCATAGGGATGGCAGTTGATGCTAATGTTTTGATTTTCGAACGTATCCGGGAAGAAATGAACCTGGGGAAAACACCGCGTGCCGCCGTGGATGCCGGTTATACCAGAGCCACCTTAACCATCTTGGATGCCAATGTCACTACGCTGATTGCCGCCTTGGTGTTGTTCCAATTCGGAACGGGACCGGTGAAAGGGTTCGCGGTTACATTGAGCCTTGGGGTCGTAGCCAGTCTTTTTACAGCCCTGGTCTTGACACGTGCCATATTCGATTATTTCTTGATTAAGCGAAAAGTTAAAACCATCAGCATCTAAACCGGGTTTTCCCGGCCCGACAATCGCCTCGGGAGAAACGGGAACGAAAATTCAAGGACTGGATTAATGCAATTTATCAAACCGGGTATTAACATAGATTTTATTGGAAAACGAAAAATCGCCTTCTTCTTTTCATTGGTGATGATTTTCATCAGCATCGGCACGTTGGTTCTGAACAAGGGGCCACGATACGGTATCGATTTTGCCGGCGGCACCTTGGTACAAGTTAAATTCGAAGGATCAGTTGCCATAGATCAGATCAAATCAGGGCTGCAATCGCTGGAAATGGCTGTGTCCTCGGTTCAGCAGTTCGGTGTCACAGAGGACAACGAATACCTCATCCGTACGGATACAATCCCTTCGGCCATGGATGATCAGTCAGAAAAAATCGAAAGAAGCCTTGAGGAGGCCACAGGCATTTCGGTGGAAATCAGACGCGTGGAAATGGTCGGCCCTCAGGTTGGAAAAGATCTGAGAGAAAAAGCCCTCTTCGCTATGTTTTACGCCCTCTTGTTTATCACCGTTTACATATCCGGACGTTTCGAATTGAAATGGGCAAAAAGCGGAATCGTCGCAGCAGCCATTATGGGGGCGGTCTATCTGCTCTCTTTGCTTAACGTCTCCGTCCCTTTTCTCATGCTGGCCGCATTGATCGTCTCTTTGGTCATTTTTTGGTTTTTTGAATTTAAGTACGCCATGGGCGCCATCGTGGCCTTGATCCACGATGTCACCATCACCATTGGTATTTTTTCCATATTCGACAAAGAATTCACCCTCCCCATCATAGCCGCTTTGTTAACCATCATTGGGTACTCGCTCAACGACACCATCATTGTTTTTGACCGCATTCGGGAAAATTTACGTAAATACCACAAAGACCCAATGACCACGATCGTAAATAAGAGCATCAATGAGACCCTGAGCCGAACCATTCTCACTTCACTGACCACCCTGGTCGTTGTCTTCGCCCTTTTTGTCTTGGGTGGAGGAATTATCCATGATTTCTCTTTTGCATTGATGGTCGGTATTTTAATCGGTACCTATTCGTCAATTTATGTTGCCAGTCCTATCCTGCTGGCCTGGCAGTCCCGGAGAAAATAGATGTCCGACTTACGGCCCTGGCTCGCCCTTAAAAGCGTGCCGGGTGTCGGCAACCTGCTGTTTCGACGCCTGGTGGAAAAATTCCAATCGCCCGAAACCGTGTTTCATGCTGATGATTCGGCGTTGCTTACTGTGCAGGGAATCACGCCCCGGTTGATTCAATCCATTCGAAATCACAAGGCAAAACAAATTATTGACCGGGAACTGGAAGCAGTTGAACAAAAAGGGTACACCATCGTCACCCAGACGGATCGGCATTATCCGTCCCTGTTGTTGGAAATCCCAGATCCACCGCCGTACCTGTATCTCTACGGATCACTTCCGACGCAGGGTTTGAACATCGCCGTTGTTGGTTCCCGCAATGCCACGGGCTATGGCATCTCCACCACAAGACAACTCTGCATGGAATTGACCCAACAGCAAATCAATGTCATAAGCGGCATGGCCCGAGGGGTAGATACGGCCGCCCACACGGGCACCATCGCCGGAGGTGGAACAACCGTTGCAGTTTTAGGATCCGGCCTGAACCACATATACCCCAGGGAAAACAGCCGCCTGTTCCACCAGATTGCTGAAAACGGTGCGGTCATCAGCGAGTTTTCCCTGAACACCGGTCCCGATGCTCACCATTTCCCAGCTCGAAATCGCATCATCAGTGGTATGTGCCATGGAACTGTAGTCGTTGAAGCCACAGGTCGCAGCGGATCACTGATTACCGCTCGCCTGGCCGCCGAACAAAACCGAGAGGTATTTGCCGTTCCCGGAAACATTCACTCGTTTAAAAGTGTCGGCACCCACACACTGATCAAACAAGGCGCTAAACTGGTTGCCCACGCAGGCGATATTCTTGAAGAATTTGAACAAATTCAAACACGAACACAGAGGTTACCGGCCCAAGCCGAAGCTTTAACAAAATCTTTGACGGACGAGGAAGCCATGATTATTGATAACCTGGAAGCAGAACCTATTCATATCGATGATCTGGCAAGAAGGCTTTCTTTTGAATCAGGCCGACTGTCCGGAGTTTTGCTTCAACTGGAACTCAAAGAACTGGTCTCCCAATCCCCGGGGAAAAGATTTTGTCTTACCCCCGGTGCCGGTGGCTCGATTCGATAAATCAGGTTATCCATGGCTTTGTATAGGTTTGTAACGCAGCTATCGTGCTCTTTACGAAGCCATCAATAGAAACAAACATGAACCAAGAGGTATATGAGAGTGAGCAAGCCCCTAGTAGTTGTGGAATCACCCACAAAAGTCAGAACTATAAAAAAATATCTCGGAAACGGTTACAATGTCACCGCCACGGTTGGCCATATCAAAGACCTTCCCAGCAAAGACCTGGGAATCGATATTGAAAAGGATTTTACGCCCCATTACCGAGCCATTCCCGGAAAATCAAAGATCCTGCGCCAATTGAAATCCGCCGCCGGGGATACGACGGAGGTCTACCTGGCTCCCGACCCGGATCGCGAGGGAGAGGCTATCGCCTGGCATACGGCTGAAGTACTGAAAAAAAAGGGCCGTCATTTCCATAGGGTCCTTTTTCACGAACTGACGAAAAATGCCATTCTGGAGGCCATGGGCAACGCCCAGGATTTAGACAAGGACAAATACGAAGCCCAGAAAGCCCGGCGTATCCTCGATCGTTTGGTGGGCTACAAAATCTCTCCGCTTCTTTGGCGCAAAGTAAAAGGGGGCCTCAGCGCAGGACGTGTGCAGTCCGTAACGGTAAGGATCATCTGTGACAGGGAAAGAGCCATTCAGGCATTCACTCCTGTGGAGTATTGGTCCATTACGGCGAACTTGAAAGGCGATTCTCCCCCGCCTTTTTCCGCCAAACTGGTGAAAAAGAACGGAAAAAAAATTGAGATCCCGGATGAAATCACAACCAAAGGTATTTTAAAGGATCTTGAAAACGTCTCTTTTATCCTTGATCAGATCATCAAACGTACGACCCGAAGAAATCCTTTCCCCCCTTTCATCACAAGTAAATTACAGCAGGAAGCCATTCGTAAACTACGCTTTTCAGCGAAAAAAACCATGGTCGTGGCCCAGCAGTTGTATGAGGGTATCGACCTGGGACCCGGCGAACCCGTTGGCTTGATTACATACATGCGTACGGACTCCACGCGAATCGCCGATGAAGCGGCACAAGAAGCTCTGGCTTTGATCCGGGAGCGATTCGGCGAAGAGTATTCTTTAGCCAAACCGAGGTTTTTCAAAAACAAAAACAAAGCCCAGGACGCCCATGAGGCCATCCGCCCTACCTCGGTCAACCACACACCGGAACAATTGAAGCCCTACCTTTCCAAGGACCAGCTGACCCTGTACACCATGATCTGGCAACGGTTCGTGGCTTCTCAGATGGCCCAGGCCCTTATCGATCAAAAGACCCTCTCCATCCGTGCAGGTGACTATACCTTCACAGCCAGCGGCTCATCGGTCAAGTTTCCTGGATTCCTGGCTGTTTACCAGAGCGCTGATGACGTAGCGGAAAGCAACAAAAAAAGTCAGACGCTTCCTGAACTGGCTGAGAAGTCACAAATCGAGCTTTTGGGCATTGATCCCAAACAGCATTTTACCCAACCACCTCCTCGATTTACAGAAGCCTCTCTTGTCAAAGAATTGGAAGAAAACGGAATCGGCAGGCCCAGTACCTACGCCACCATTTTATCCACTATTCGGGATAAAGGTTACGTGGAACTGATCAAACGAGCTTTCAAACCCACAGAGTTGGGATTTATCGTCAACGACCTGCTCATTGACAATTTCCCGGAAATTCTTGATGTAGAATTTACCGCCCGACTGGAAAACGATCTGGACAGGGTTGAACAATCAGAAGTGGAGGCATTGACCCTTCTCAGACAGTTTTACACTCCATTTAGCAAAAAACTGGAAGAGGCCGGGGAAAGCATGCTCAGCGTCAAAGGGGTGGGAATGCCTACGAACCTGACCTGCCCTAAATGTAAAAAGATGCCCCTACGCATTAAAATGGGAAAAAACGGTCATTTTTTAGCTTGTTCCGGATATCCTGACTGTACCTATTCGAGCGACTATGAACGGGATGAAAAAGGGAGTCGTTGCCCCTGTTGCACCGGTTCCAAGCGAGCCAATCGACAAAAAGTGTGCCCTTTGCGGCAAACCCATGGTGATAAAGCGGGGGCGGTACGGTGATTTTATCGCCTGCACCGGTTACCCCGATTGTAAACATACAGAATCCTTGAACGGCGGCCCTAATGCCAAATCCACCGGTGTCGCCTGCCCTGAAAAGGGATGCGATGGTGAAGTCGTGGAAAAATCATCGAAGCGAGGTAAGATTTTTTATGGCTGCAACCGCTACCCCAAGTGCGATTTCGCCACCTGGGACCGACCAGTCGACCGAAAATGTCCGGCTTGCGGAAACGCTTATATGGTGGAAAAGACGACCAAGCGGGACGGGACCATGCATATTTGCCCCAACCGTGAGTGTCGGAACAAGGTAGAACCTGATTAGCTTATAGCCTTGAACCGCGCCCCTGAAACGAAAACCCTGAACCTGGTCAATACAACAAACCCAACACACTCAACGGACATAAAGAATCAAAAAACCAATGTACTCTTCCCACATTCAATCAATCAGCAATGAAATGGATATCGCCCCTTCTTCCATCGAAGCGGTGCGACAGCTACTCGAAGAGGGGGCAACAGTGCCCTTCATCTCCCGTTATCGCAAGGAGGCAACAGGCAGTCTGGACGAGGTTGCGGTATCCGCCATTCGGGATCGTCTGATCCAATTGAAGGAGATGGACACCCGACGAGAAGCTATTTTGAAATCCCTTGAACAGAACGGCCATCTCACTGAAGAGCTCAAGGCCCAGGTGGAGGCGACCGAAACCATGGCCCAACTGGAGGATATCTACCTTCCCTATCGCCCCAAACGGCGTACCCGTGCCACCATCGCCAGGGAAAAAGGGCTGGAACCATTAGCCATCGCCCTATTGGATCAGGATGGATCTGATCCGAACACCCTGGCCGGTAACTACCTAAACCCGGAAAAATCCGTCCAATCTGTCGAAGATGCGTTATCCGGAGCCAGAGACATCATTGCCGAAACCATAAACGAAGATCAGGGCACCCGTGAAAAAATACGGGACCTGTTTTTTGACAGGGCGGTTATTACCAGTAAGGTAGTGTCGGGCAAAAAAGAGGAAGGAGTTAAATACAAAGACTATTTTGAGTGGGAGGAACCCGTTTCCTCGGTTCCCTCTCACCGGATTCTAGCCATGCGGCGCGGAGAAAAAAATGATATGCTCAGCCTCTCCATCGCCCCTTCACCGGAGCCGGCCATTGCCATTTTAGAGGATCAATTCATAAAGGGTAACGGTCCTGATTCCGAGCAGGTACGGATGGCCGCCCATGACGCATACAAACGCCTTTTGTCACGCTCCATGGAGACCGAAGTACGTGTGGCCTTAAAAGAGAAGGCCGACACAGAAGCCATCCGGGTATTTGCAGATAACCTTCGCCAACTTCTTTTGGCATCTCCTTTAGGAGCCAAACGGGTCATGGGAATCGATCCGGGCTTTCGAACCGGCTGCAAGGTTGTGTGCCTGGATCGCCAGGGAAAACTGCTGCACAACGATACCATCTATCCCCACACCTCCCAACGCCAGGCGGAAACCGCTGTGCAGATCGTTACACAATTTTGCCGGAAATTTTCCATGGAGGCGATAGCCGTGGGAAACGGTACGGCCGGGCGGGAAACCCAGGCTTTTCTGAAGGAAGCCATCGATGCAAACATCATCCCCATTATCATGGTGAATGAAAGTGGCGCATCGATCTATTCCGCATCGGAAATCGCCCGTGAGGAATTTCCCGATCACGATCTCACCGTGCGCGGCGCCGTTTCCATCGGACGCCGACTCATAGACCCTTTGTCGGAATTGGTTAAAATCGATCCCAAATCAATCGGCGTTGGTCAATATCAGCACGACGTGGATCAGTTCGCCCTGAAGGGGTCACTCGACGATGTGGTAGTCAGTTGTGTCAACGGCGTGGGTGTAGACATCAACCGTACAAGTGTTCAGTTGCTCACCTATGTGTCCGGTCTGGGACCTCAACTGGCGAAAAATATCGTGGCCTATCGGGACGAACATGGTGCATTTACGGATCGAAAAGCGCTGAAAAAAGTTAAACGGTTGGGACCGAAGGCTTTCGAACAATGCGCCGGTTTTCTGCGGATCAAAGACGGAGAAAATCCATTGGATGCCAGCGCCGTCCACCCGGAGAGTTACCCGGTAGTCAAGACCATGGGCGAGGATCTTGGGTGCAGCGTATCCGATTTGATGAAGGATGCCGGCCTTCGAAAAAAAATCGATCTTAGCCGTTATGTAAACGATACTGTCGGCCTGCCGACCCTGACCGACATCATGGATGAGTTGGCCAAACCCGGTATAGACCCCCGTGAACCCTTTGAACATTTCTCCTTTGACGAAAATGTATCCACCATCCAGGATCTTCAGCCTGGAATGAAACTTCCCGGAATCGTGACCAATGTAACCAATTTCGGAGCATTTGTGGATGTAGGAGTCCATCAAGATGGCCTGGTTCACATCAGCCAACTGTGTGACCGGTTCGTTAAAACCCCATCCGATGTGGTCAACGTTCAACAAAAAGTAACCGTTACCGTGATGGAAGTGGACATTCACCGCAAACGAATCGCATTGTCCATGCGAAACGAACCGGGAAAGAAGCCGCAACCGAAAGCTAAGAAAACACCCCAAAAGAAACCTATACGCGCCGGCAATCAGACAAAGAACCGTAAAACGGCCAAGCCTAAAGGCCCAGAGCCCTTCAACAATCCTTTTACGGAAGCTTTTCGGAAAGCATCAAAACAATGATTGCAGTGGTTCAACGGGTAAGTAAAAGCAGCGTAACCGTGGATGGCTCCACAGTGGGCACCATCGGCCACGGTCTCAACGTCTTATTGGGTGTGGCTGACGGAGACAAATCCACCGATGCCGATTATCTGGCAGGCAAAATCCCATTCCTACGTATTTTTGAAGACGATAAAGGGAAAATGAACCGGTCCCTGCTGGACATGGGGGGCCAAATGCTTGTAATTTCTCAGTTCACCCTTATGGGAGACTGTCGCAAGGGCAGGCGCCCTTCTTTTATCAAAGCGGCCGGACAACCTTTGGCGAAAAAACTTTACGATTACTTCATCGACCAGGTACGAAAACTGGGTATTGACGTCCGGACGGGCCGGTTCGGAGCAATGATGGAAGTAAATATTGTCAATGACGGCCCGGTTACGTTACTGGTTCACAGTCGCTGACCGGATTCTTCCTTCAAGGTTTCTACTTTGAGAAGCCTGCTTTCCTGGAAGGTAAACACAATGTGAAAAACAGCACCATTGTTGGAATTCACCTTTTTAATGGTTCATCGTTTTAGAATAAACATGAATGACTACTACACCGGAAATTATTAAACTCATACCAATAATTGCAGGTATATCTGGAATTTGTTTGTAAAGCAAAGCGCCAACAAGGATTACTAAAACGATGCCACAGCCAGACCAAACAGCATATGTTATGCCGATTGGTATGGTTTTTAGAACAAGGGCCATGAAATAAAATGCTACTCCATATCCAATCATTACGATTAGACTCGGAAACAGTTTTGTAAACTCTGCCGACGCCTTTAACGCACTCGTTGCGGCGACTTCGGCAATTATTGCTATCGCTAAATACAAGTATGCCATTATTTCTCTTTATTGGGTAAATAGTCGTGGCTATTAAAGAGCATGTACTTACCGGCATCATGGAGCAGTAGCTGAAATGCCGGTAGTAATGTGGTTGTATAAACCCCGACATGCAATGGTTTTATTAATGCATCTCTTCTTGCATGCCACTGCCTGATGACTCCGTCGTACCTCCACATTCTCGCCAATAACAAATGCTTCTGTATTGCCTTCGGTGCACGTTAAAACCCTCGGCATCCGCAATTGTAATTTCCAAGCTGTACCAGCACTTCAGGATGCGCTATCCCCCCCCTGCTGCTACAAGATTCTCTGCCCATGCCCATCAAAAATGCCCTTGGGGTGCGCTTAGTCCATCTTGTTTTGCTCCGGTTTACAGGCAATTATTATATTGCCAATCATGCTAATTACTGTCTCATTTTTAGCATTGAACATTTCCACTTTAAGCTTAGCTAAACCTCTATCCGGCTTTGACTCAGATTGTTTTGTACTTATAACAGATAATTTTCCCGTAAGCGTATCATTTGCAAATACAGGCTTAATAAATTGCAGCTGATCTACACCTGGTGATGCCAGGCAAGCTGCCTGCACCAAAAAACCATCGACTAACAATCTATTGCATAAACTGGCTGTATGCCAACCACTAGCAATAAGGCCCCCAAACATTTTCTCGGCGACATTCTCATCTAAATGAAATTTTTGAGGATCATATTTTTCTGCAAAATCTATTATTGATTCTTTTG
>DAOWNV010000284.1 GCA_030642405.1 Desulfosarcina sp. | reverse complement strand
AAAGTGAACTCATTATTAGCAACGAACCGATAATAACAGATTACCTCACGGTTAACTAACATAGGAGCAATAAGAGCTGGATGTTGTGCTGTCAACTACCCGTATCCGGTGTCTTTATTGAAACATAAGGAGTGTTTATCATGTCAACCAAATTTTACTGCAATAGCGAAACCTGTATTCATGCGGACAAAGGCCCTTTCGTTCTAAAACTTGCTCAGGAAGCGGTAATGGATGGTAACAATCTGGCGACCATCTTTTGCCCCCGGTGCGGTAAAGCTATGAAGGAACTGCCAACCGATCCTCAAACTGATACTGACAAAAATCGGTTTTTCTGTAATAATGATGCTTGTAGCGGTAATCAAAATGGACTTTTTTGCATCGACCTTCCTGCGGAAGCAATTATGGATAAAAACAACCTGGCTACCATCTTTTGCCCCAAATGTGGAAAAGAGATGAAACCGTTAGAACAGGAACCGGATACTATCGTTAGATGAAATAAAATTAATCAATGAAGAGATGGGATTTTAGACTATGACAATTAAAGCGGATACCTGGCTATATGTCGTTATTCAGAAAAAAGGAGTGAACGAGCAGATTGTGGGACAGACGGACGCCGAGCATGAAATCTCATATATACCCGCCTTCAATAGCAAGGCTGATGCTCAGCAGGCTATGTTCCACTTGCATCTTGAAAAGAAGAGCAAATACGAAGTGCAGGCCGTCATTTATGAAGATCTGGCCGATCATGCCAAAGAAGGCGGTTTTGTGATTTTTGTTTTAGACGATGAAGGCAAAATTATTCAGCGGCTTCCCGCTGACGCATGATGCACAAATGTCTTTACTCTCCTGCAAGGACATCAGATTTCAATATCCCGGCACGAAGACACCGCTTTTCGATGGACTGACAATAACCATTGACAGGCCAGGTTTTCACGCACTGTTCGGTCCATCCGGAATCGGAAAAACCACCCTTGCGAAAATCATTTCCGGAGATATAGCCGGTTTTTCGAAACAAGTGAAGGCTTCTGGAAAAGGCCCTTGTCTCTACACGTATAACCAGGAACGTCTTCCCGGTTGGTCGTCGGTGGGACGGCATGTGGAGCAATCAACACCAGAGGGCCGGGAGTCCCTGAGGGATCATCTCATTCACGGGTTTGGTCTATCAAACCTGCTGGGAATGCGTTTTTCCCAGCTTTCCATGGGGCAATGCAACCGGGTAAACCTGTTGAGGTATCTTCTTCAGGATTTTCGCCTGCTCATTATGGACGAAAGCCTCGCCAATGTCGATGAACCCACCCGTGAGATCATCATTTATCAAATCAAATCAACTTTTCCAAAAGCAGGCTTTCTATATATATCCCATAACGTCGTGGAAGTGGCCCGGTTTTGCGATCAAATTATCGTTTTACGGGGGAGGCACAAAAACCCTCGAACCCGGCTGATCGTCGGGCAGAACCACCAAAAAAGCCAACCGCTTGACAAAGGTGCGTTGGAAGCATCCATGCTGGAGATCATGAATGCTGCATAGACGGATTTACCAGTTCTTCATCGTCTATTTTCTGGGAATCGGCCTGTTGTTCGGAATCAAACTGGTTCTGGGCCTTTCCGATTATGTTATCCCGGGGCCATCGAATCTCTGGAATACGGCGACGGCAGAGTGGTACCGCTATTTGGGAGACGTTCTGAACACCTTTACCGTTGCTGTTGTCGGCCAGGTACTCTCCATCATCATAGCGCTAACCGTTGGTGTTGTCGGGCGAAAAGCGACCTGGTTCGGTTCCTTCATCAAGGTGGCGGCGTACAATGTTCAAGCATACCCCATTGTGGCCATCGCACCTATTTTGTTCATTCTACTGGGTGATGGGTATTTAACTAGGCTCTTCATCGCTGCAATGATATGTTATTTTCCGTTATTATTGTCCGTGATTGGTATCATGGGCGAACCGGTGGCGGACATCGAACATTTTTATCGGATCACGGGAAGGTTGAGATGGCAGCTTGAAGTAAAAATAAGAGCCTTTGAAAATTTGTACAAACTCACAACCGTTATTTCCGGAAGCGCCACATTGGCCATGGCCGGGACCATTGTGGCAGAGTTCATTGCCGCCAATGCCGGAATCGGATACAGTATCCGTATTGCCCTCTACCAGAGCGACCTGTCAAAAATACTGGTAGCCCTATTTATGATCGGCATCACCCTCTCCTTTTATCAGGGGGTCCTCGAAATGCTGGGCACGAGTCTGAAAAAATCCTGGGCCGGGAAATAAAAGTCAATTGAGATTGCGTATGATCTTTCTTTCATCAGGAGAGACTTCTATGAAAAAAATCAGGATAACGATCAGGATTGCTGTCTGGGTAGTGCTATTGTTCTTATGTAATCTATGGATACCGGGTGGTAAGGTGTTTGCTGAAGAGCAAATCGTTTACCGCTTAAAGTGGTTGATCAATGCCAGCACCGCCGGGGATGTCTTCGCATCCAGTCAGGGTTTCTTTTCTCGTGAAAAACTGAACGTGGAGGTCAAGGCGGGCGGTCCGGAACGGGATGCGATTCGTGAGTTGGAATTGGGATACGCCCAATTCGGTGTGGCCTCGGCGGATCAGGTGATTCGGGCCTTGTCCAAGGGGGCACGGGTAAAAGTCCTGGCCCAATTGTTTCAGGTCAATCCCCTTCAATGGATCTATCGGGCGGACGCATTTACACTGACACGGCCAATGGATCTTGCGGGAAAAACGATAGGCATCACCTATGGCGGAAATGATGAGACGATTATGAGGGCCCTGCTTGCAAGTGCCGGAATGGATGAGACACAGGTTGTCCTGGCCGGTGTTCGATACGACTACACACCATTTTTTCAAAACAAAGTGCCCATTTGGCCGGTATATCGCAACACCCAGGGCATCCTGTTATCAGACAAACTAAAGGCTGGAGAGGAGCGTGTAAGCTTTTTCAACCCTGCCGAACACGGAGTCCGGTTTGTGGCCAATAGTGTGGTAACGTCCAAAAAAATGATGGATCAGGCTCCGGAAACAGTCCGCCGTTTCACCAAGGCATTGCTGGCCGGGTGGGAGGCCGCGATGATGCCGGCCAATGAAACGAATGTGATCCGAGCCTTGACCGTACATGACCGTGACACATCCAAACCGGTCATGCGTAGCCAATTGGCCGCGACCCGTCTAATGATCCAATCAAACCCTGATATCCCCATTGGAACGATCGACACGGAAGCATGGCGACAGACGGAGCAGATCATGGCCCGACAGGGATTGATTCCAGGCCCGATAAATGTTGTTGACCATCTTAATCCGGATAGCGGGCTCTGACCCGCTCATGTATTTCCCTGGATCGCATCCATAAAAAACCCGTATTATAATCATAAGAAAGGAGCCGGTCGGTCGTATCGTCGGACCAGTAAAATTTTTCCACATCTACCCGATTCTGGAAACCTTTACCGTATCGCCGAAATGCGTCCGCTTTCAAGTCGTTGAAATCCAGGAAATTACTGGTCCACACGGTAATGGTATAGAGTTTACCTTGCCAGAATCCGTAAATGATACGATCTACTTGGGCTCGGCCGAAACGGTGGCTATCCTTTGTTGTGTAGAGCTGCACTCCACCATAATCCGGATCAGTACCTGCAGGTGTTGCCCCTTCAACCTGTGACAATTGTACTCCCCATTTCAGATCGAGGTACCCGACAGTATCGCCTGACCTAGAGGGTTGGGAAAGGGGTGGATCAATAGCAGATCTAACGGGTGGCGTAAAAATTTT
>DAOWNV010000240.1 GCA_030642405.1 Desulfosarcina sp. | reverse complement strand
TGTCTGCTGCCAACACAAGTTGATAGGTAAACAACCGGCCGACCAGATCGTCGTGATACAGGTAGTACTGCACATCAATACTTCGTTCGGCACCTGCACATAGGATTGCACGGGCAACGAATGCATCCAGGCCGTTTCCCAACAATAGGAACCCTGACTTGCCGGGATGCATGGTTGAATCGACAGATACTACTTCGCCGAATTTTGTGTCGCCCGTATCGGAAAATGCGTAGGTTTCCGATCGCTCAAAATTGGTTGGCAGGCCGGCACAACTGATGAACAGGCAACTGATAATGATGATGAACGAAATCATCCGATAGACCGGCATACACCCCCTCCTTTTACATCACTCAAGATATCGCTTGCGGTAATTTGCAAAAAAGACGATCTATTCAATACACCTTCACAATATATTCTAATTTATTATTTTTAATGGCATTGATAACCACCGGGCGACTGGCCTTTCCATTCTTTCCAATGGATATTTTCCCGAGAAGTCCTTCAAACTGGGACGTCGAACGCACTTCTCGGTTGATACACTCCCTATCCGACGCATCATCGCAACGGTTCATAGCGTCGAGAAGGATGGAAAATCCCTCGACGCCCATGGCCGTATAGGAGGTGCCCCTGCCCTCGTGGGCCGCAATTGCCCGCTTGCTAAATGGTGTTTCCTGGCTAGAATAGTGGAAAAAATCGGTGGCCAACAATCCGTTCATCCGGTTCAGGTGCTCCTTATACTGGGTTAAAATAGTGGCCAACAGCCCGTCACTGACCATCTCCCGAGGATTCCAACCTATTTTGTCAACGGTTTCCATGATTGCGATTACATCTTTTGCCGCGACAGGCATGTATAGCAATTCCGGGTCTTTTTCCCGGACACGTTTCAACGTTTGAGATAGATCAGATGTTGTCTGGGTGATCATGGTCCTATCGGTCACTTCACCGCCCAATTCGATGAATTTCTTTTCAAATTCTTCGGCCAGATTCATCGAGTAGAAGCTGTTCGGATTCTTGAATATCGCCACCCGATCGATTAACAATTCATCCCTGACAAAAAATGCCGCCACATGTCCCTGAAAATTGTTGTCGAAACAGACCTGGCTGACATAATCGTTATTCCGGGTTACCTCCGGATGAGTGGCCGGAACCGCCAGGATCGGGGTCTGAAAAAAGTTTGCCTCCTGGGCCATGGCGAGAACCGGCCCACTGCTGGAAAAAGTCACAACGGCGGCCACCTGTTCGGTTTGCGTCAACTCCTTCAAGGCCTTAGTCGCCTTTACGGGATCGTCCTGGTCGTCTCTGACGATGAGTTCGATCTTGTCTCCGTTATCCAACAGGGGTCGCATTTTGATGGCCGTCCGCACGCCTTTCATGCCCTCTTTTCCCTTAGAAAAACCTGATCCGCTAAACGGTGCGATGATGCCGATTTTGATGGTTTGTCCGCTGGTGGGAATGGTCGTTTTTTGTTCACAACCCAAAAATATCAGGGCAATCATCACAATCCGGATATACCGTTTTAAAAGACGCATCGAATTTCCCTCATGGTATGTAAATGGTTTTGACTCGAACGATTATCTTTTCGGGAAAATGGATTTTGATCTTCTTTTTAAATTCATTGAGATCCTTTCGGGTCAACATATCCCGAACAATTACTTCCATGAGTACGATTTTTTTGTTTTCCTTCCGGCGAAGTTCGACCTTTTCGACGATGATGTATTTTCCGTTGACCAGAAACCGCTCTTTCTGCCAGCTTTTTTCCAAGATATGTTTTTCGACGACATGTCCGTATGAGATGTACAGGGGCATCGAGATCAGCGCCAACAAGCATAATACGATGGCCAACTGACGCTTGCTCTTGATGGCCGGAGAAAAACCCAGGACCCGAAATGTGATCGTCGCAGCAAAGATAATGCCGATGAGATTGGTGGAAAAGAGCAAAAATGCCTGGAAAAAGAAATGAAAATCTCCCCATCCGATCCCTGTACCGGCCACCGTCAAAGGGGGAACCAGGGCCACGGCAATGGCCACCCCGGCGAGGCTCTGAATGATCTCCTTGTAGGATTTGGAGTACGCAGCAGCGACCCCGGAGATGATGGCAACAGCCAGATCCAGCAGGGTTGGATTTAACCGGGCCTGCATCTCTCCCGTTACGGGTTTGTATGGAAAGAGCCGGGTAATCACAATGGCGGCAAACAGGGCGATGGCGATGCCGGCCATGATCTTGATCAGTGAATTTTTGATCATCTTCTCCTCGCCACGCAAAATCCCCATGGACAAGGCAACGATAGGTGCCATCAATGGCGCCAGCAGCATGGCACCAATAATCACCGAGGCACTGTTCAGGTACAATCCGGCGGCGGCCAGCATAGTGCTGAGCACCATCAGCGTGAGGTAGAGCCCATTAATCCGAGAATCTTCACGAAGGGCGACAAACAGGTCATGAAAACGCTCCTCCGAGGCATAGGAAAAAAACGGTATTTTCTCCTTTTTCCAGGCCTTTATCAGTTCTTTTCCCCTGGGAAGGTGATCGATTTCAACGCGCTCTTCGGCCATTGATTTTACCGACTCCGCATCCTTTCTGATGGTCGGGCCCACGTTGACCCGCAACGCGCCCTGTTTTATTTCACATCGCAAGGGAGTTCGGGTTTCCTTCTCGCCATCGATAAAAACATCCAATTCGGTTTCCGGTTCGATCTCGATGAACGGGCTTTTCAGGTATCCGAGGGCACTGGGTAGCCGTTTAGTGTTTCCGGTTCGAGACAAGAGCCGCAAAAGAAACTGCATATATTTCAAGATGGATATGGGTGCCGAAATTACCGCACTGATCGACCCGTCGGAAAGGGAGCCGTCTCCGGCTATCACTCGGGCCGCCAAACTGCCTTTGTGGTGATGCAGGATCATGCATCCACTTGCTGCGGTGATAATTTGTTTCGAACCCGCTGTTGTAAACCGGTATTTAATCAACTCAATTTGAAACATTTGGCGCAGGGCAGTCCACATTATGCTGAGCTTTCCGGTATCGGCCACAGCATCAAGCAGCGGCAGATGGCCTATGGTTGCCTTGAACAACACCGGATGCCCATTGCAAGTCACCATGTCCATGGTTAAGGGGGAGGCGTCCAGGGCAAGATCGATGCCCGCGTCAATATCCCTGGGAAAATCGTAAATGACCGCCAATTTTTTTTGGGTGTAGGTGGGGATAATGCCAAGACTGAAACAGGCCTGAACGGATAATTGCAAAACGGCTTTGATGATCTCTATCGGCCCGGAGACTACCACATGTTCGACTCCGCCAAGTATTTGCTCCGGGTTGGCCATCAAATCATCGAATAGAACCGGTGTGATCACCGTTTCACATGGATGGTTGTTCAACCGTTTTAAAAGATGGGCCGTATCTTTTGTGTGGACAAACAAAGTGTCGGGAACATATTCTTTCATATGTATAGCTCCTCATCATGAATACCAACGGTTCAATCAGGGAATATGCGGTCGACGATGCAAACAGACCCATGGTTAAACTTGTTTCAAAGGATAGATAAAGTTGACATAAAATGTTAGTTATTTTAGACTAAACTGTCAATACATTGTATCATTTCATGGAGAGGAGAAAAAAAATGGTGTGGGCTCCGAACATTCCCGTCATCGGGGTAAGCCAGAATCCGGATTCCTTTCTCGCCGGCCGGGAAGGAGCGATGCTCGCCAAAGATCAAATGGAAGAGGACCTTTCCGCCCAATGGATCTTGGCTTTTTGCGGAGGTCGGCATGATTCAGAAGCGGTCCTTACCGGTATTCGATCCATCTTTGGAGAGATTCCTGTAGTTGGTGGTTCGGCGGTCGGTGTTATAACCAACGACGAAATCAGCTATACCGGATATGAATGCAGCATGGCCGTATTCTGTGACGATGACGGCAAACCGACGATTCTAACGGTGAACCGACTCAACGAAGGGGAGTACAAAGCAGGAGAGCGGCTTGGAAGCCTTTTGCGCGAAATTCCGGAGGAAGGTAACTCCGTCATTGTCTTCTACGATTCGGTTCGATCCGTCTCCCCTCCGGTACTCAATGTCGGTAGCCTCTTCATGGACGGTATGTATGAGGGTCTGGGAGAAAAATCGCTTAATATTTTTGGTGCTGGATTGGTTGGAGATCTTCAATACGCCTCCAGTCATCTGTTCGATGGCCACCGCTCCGGCAAACATTTGGCGATGGCAATCGTGCTGCCCTCTTCCTGGTCCGGAGACACAACCATCATGCACGGGTGCACCCCTTTGAGCCCCTTTTTGGAGATCACTCGAATTGAAGGCCCGGTGATTTACGAGTTGGACAAAAGACCGGCGCTGGATATATTAACGGAAAGGGTTTCCCCTGTGAATCGGGAACCGTCGGAGATCAATTTTTCACTGACTGTGGCACTGGGTGTAAAATATGGAGATCCATATGCCTCTTTTGATGAATCTGACTATGTGAGTCGCTTGATTGTGGACGTCGATGAAAAAGACCGTTCCGTAACCCTGTTCGAAGCGGATTTCAAG
>DAOWNV010000060.1 GCA_030642405.1 Desulfosarcina sp. | reverse complement strand
TTTTATCGCAGCGGCGATTCCTTTTTGGGTCGAAACGATTTGGTAGTTTCGGTTCTGAACGCCGCCATAGCGCGGCGGTTCATTTTCCAGGCATAGGTCGATGTAAGGTGATACTTCTTCGATCAAGGACCGTTGGGTGCCGCCCATGTAGATAATATGATAAAGTCCCGGGAAAAATGGCGTGCGTAGAATCGAAGCACCGACTCGGTTAGCTTTGGATATACAGGACCCTGAACCAGCAAACAATTACGAGAAACGGGAGATCTTTTAGTAAGGGGTGTTGGCTCCTGTTCTTCTAACATCTTATTTAAATACACACTTTCAGTGCTAAAGAATACCGGGGCGAAAATGGTGGTATAAGGGCCGTAATCCTCAATTTGCTTGGCAATTTCATCCGAAAAGCTAGAGTAAATGATAATCAGGGTATGTTTCGGGTCTTCATCCGCCAATCGCTTCGGCGGCCTGATATTCAGGCCCCGGCAATGGCTACCCCACAGGGAGGGGTCGCTATCGATCAGAAAATCCAAGGGTAGTGGATAAAGCGTGTGGTAATAGTGGAATAAACCGCCGGCCCCCCAACCAACGATACGCCGCATACGCCCTATCAAGGAAAAGATATCAATAATGCTCATGGGCAAACATTACCGCAATTTAAAAATTCATAATCCGCGATAAGAAGATATCCGTCACTACTGGTCCGCAACGGCAAGGTTTGAGATCGGCATTTGCAAAAAGGCATCCAGATCTTCCGGTGTTCCCAGCCCATACATTCCATTATTGACTTTTCCGATGTTGTAAATACTGATCTTTTTCCCGCAGTTCAACAATTCGTTGTAGACAGGCGCCACATAAAATTCGTTATTCACCCGTAGATTCTTTTCGATCATCATCTCGGCCGCCCATACATATTCCGACCCGCTACGAAAATTGTAGACACCCACTGTCGCCTCATTGCTAACCACTTTTTTTTCAACGACTTCCACAGGATTGTCATCGCCATCGAAGCGAACAAAAGACCATTTGGGATCATCCGCCCACATGGTCATCATGGTTCCAGCGGCATTTTGGGCATTAAATTTTTCAAGATATTTATTGATATCCACATCCACCCACTGATCGCTATTGGCGATCATCAAGGATTGATCAGGATGGTCAATATGGTTTTTGGCTTCCAAAACGGTGCAAGCGGCACCTTCAGTGACCTTGTCAATAGTTACAATTTCGCACCCTGGTGAAATAGAGTTTAAATATCTATCCATCTGAAACGCACGGATATGGTCTTGCAAACAGATAAAAATGAATCGATGGGGGCATTCGGGCCGTATATTTTTTACCACCACATGAATCATGGGAACTCCATGAATAGGGATCAACGGCTTGGGGGTCAAATAGCCTTCTTTAACAAAGCGACTGCCATGGCCAGCCATAGGAATCACGATATTCAGCATAAAATCCCCCTATTCATATTTATCATCTTTAACTGATGGAATTTTTATTACAGCAGTGGTCACATCGGTAATCGCCTTAAAATCGACCCCTTCCCCCGGTTCCAGTAAAATTGCATCACCGGCGTAAAACCGTTTTGAACTCATCTCTACCGTGCCCGTTACAATGACTGTCAGTTCGGTTGCGATTTTATGATAATGAAAGGCCTCGACATCCCCTGCACGATAATGCTGAACGGCAAATTCGAAATCAGTCGTTCGAATCATCGACGGTTCAAAGTCACCGATTAACCACCCCTTGTGCATGTGGGATTCTTTTTTTACTTGCATGAGTCACTCTTTCGGCGATTCAGGTACGCCTCATATTTCCTGAGGCCCTGAGGGTTGGAGAGCGAAAAATAGTTTCCTTTGTCAATCTCATAGGTAATTATCTTTTTTTGTCTCAAAATCATCTCGTTATAGGCGGGACATACGTAAAACTGATTATCGACGTGCGCGTCCTTTTTGATCATCTGTATCGCTGAATCCACAAAATCCCGACCCTGGGCATAAAAATAGATGCCGGCGGTCGCCTGTTTGCTGATGGGTCTTTTTTCTGTCGCCTCAATGACCTCGCCGTTTTCATTACAACGAACATACGACCATCGCGGATGAACGCCTTCGAAAACCACTACGCCACCGTCGGCTTTTTCCTTTTCAAAGTGATTCAATGCGTTGACGATATTGGTCGTAACGATGATGTCGCCATTATATATCAGCAAGGGAATTGGGTTGTTGATCCAATCAATGGCCATCAAGGCAGTGCATGCCGCTCCGGCAGTGGTACTGGGTATCTTAACGATTTCGGCGTCAGGATTCAGTAACCGGATTATCGATTCGGTATGAAAGCGCTGATTTTCATCTTCTCGTATAGCGAAAATCAGACGGTTTCCTTTTAGATTCGAAAAAGAAAGATTTGCCAAAAGCCTCTCCAAAAAAGGGATGCCATTAATTTCTATGAAAGGCTTGGGGTATAGATAACCCGCCTTGTAAAATTTCTCACTACTACCAGCCATAAGCACTAAAACATTCATACCGCCTCACTTTCAGTGCGTTTGATGTGGTTGAGGATGTTTGTCAGTGTAACGTCATACACATCATTGACCACCATCAGATGGGCTTTGGCCGCCCGGGCAGCTTTAATGCCCTTGTCGTTGTCTTCGATCACCAGGCACTGCTCCGGCATAAGATTTAACGACGTGATCGCCTTCTTATAGATTTCAGGATCGGGTTTGGCGCGGGTTACATCCTGGTTGCTCAACACCACATCGAAATAATCGTAAATATTTGCTTTTTTCAACATCGTGCGGACACTGTTTCTAACAGCATTCGACGCCAATCCAAGCTGGTATTTCATGGCTGAAAGCTTGGAAAGAGCATACTCGTGCTGGAAGATCGGTTTACAGTGGGTATGCACCAGTTGCATCGTATAGATTTGTTTCAGTTCATTGATAAATGGGTGCAAATCCTTAGGCAGCCCGCGTTCTAACGAGAGCATTTCCAATTTTTTCAACGTGGGCAGCCCATCGTAGGCAACCAGATGGTCGTATCGACTGATCGGAAAACCGAAGAGAGATAAGGCACGGTTTAATGCTTCGTAATGCCAGTCTTTCGCGTCGATCAGAACGCCATCCATATCAAAAATGACTGCCTTGATTTTAGCCATGAAAAAAGTCCTTTGCTTCTTGGGGAAAATCGGTGCAAAGCATCACTCGATTATCCTGATGCAGCTTGTTCTTTTTCAAGAAATGCCAAAACGAATCATGTGGACGTCGGTGCAACTCCGGGGAAACCAGACACACTTTTTTCCCGGCATTGACATGACGGATGATCTCTTTTTTCTCTATCCACTCTCGGTAAAAACAATCGATCCAAACGCCGCGGATCTGATCATAACATATCGGGTCCGGTTCAATTTCACTCTGGCGGGTAAAGACAGTCAACCCCATATCCAGATAGGTCAAGGTGTCCGGACCCGACATGTCGAAAACGAAATAGTTGTCTATCTCATAACGTTTCAATACCGTGTCAATCAATTGCTGTAGCCCATCAGCCTTGACATTCAACGCCAACGAGCACACTTGACAAGAATGGGCACGATACAACCGGGCAAATTCTTCAAAACGCATGCAACCGCCGGAGGGTGGATCGTGTGAGATCACCAATTCACCGTTCAGATCACGCAAATCTGTTTCAAGCCCGAATCCATTCTCAAAAGCGCGAATGAAAGCCGAAACGGTATTCTTTTCCGTCTGCACTTTCCAGTATCCGCGATGACTAAGAATTTCCATTTCGTTCCCTTCCGTTAGCCTATCGGCGGCAGGAGTCCCGTCGCACCTTTTACCACCAGAAGCGTACTGGCAATTTCACTGTTTAAAAATGTCTTTCGGTCTTTATCCTCCTCGACGTAATGAATCGTGGGTTCTTTTTCGGCGAGTGAATCAATGAAAAGCCGTGGATAATCCTTTTCTATCCGAAGAAAATAGTCAATCAAGTTGACGATGGGCAGATATTCCATTTTTTCCAAAAGGTCTGAAGCCTTGCAATATGAGTAGAGACCCATTTTTTCAATCTGACGGCCGATTTCAACGTCAAAGCTGGAGTAAATAATAACAAAGGTGGACGTTGGGCTTTCGTGCTGCAGGTGTTTCGGTTCGCGGATATCGAAGCCGTTGAGTCTTTCATTCCAGCGTCTGCTGTCATTGTCAATCAAATAACTCAGTGGTATCGGATTTCTTTTAGTAATATTTCGATAGACGCTGCCCGTTCCCCAACCGATCAGTTTCTTGTCATGCGGCAACAAAACATTTCGGGCCAGTTGTAACTCCGTCTCCCTTATCCACGTCTGGATGATACTATTGGGCCAACTAAATACAGCTGCACTCAAGAAATAATAGATCGAAGCGATGTCGTCCCGGCGGTTCACCGGAAGCTTTATCAGATGCTGGTAAACCACCAACCAGAAATCACTAAGCCGTTGGGGCGAATTGAAATCATCCAATGTTAACCGGCATGATTCGGGCAACAAAGCGATCGCGTTGAACAAATCGAGCACTCGCTGATAATAGGCCCACCGGGTACATCCGAAAACAGGATGGCATCCCTTGGGATTCTGGGCCGCTTTTTTTTTTTGGGTATGACTGACAACCGGAAAGTCCCGATGTTTTACACCGGATACCGTCACTGTATGCATGCCGGCAAGCAAGAAAGGATGAGGTGCCAGCGATTCGAAAATAGTATCGGCAATCATACGATGCGGTATCCCCAATTGCTGGGATTGAAGGCCGAACAGAATGTCTTCGCATTCTGCATGGTAAAGGGATTCATTCTGGCGAACCATGTTCCACAAACTCTTTTTGGTCACATACACTCCACCGCAGCAAAACGCCGTTTCATAAAAGTCGTCGTACCGTGGATGGTAGACATTGTCTAGCTGAAAGACGCAGCTGTCAATGGCTTCTTGATACTTTCCGTCCTGAAGCAACACTTGGTAATCGGGATAGCGCAATGCACAGCAGCGACTGTCATGGGGATAGTAAGGTTCAGGAAAGGTGACAAAGGCAAAATCATTACCGTATTTTCCCATAACAGAAAAAAAATCCGGTGGGAAAACGAAACGGTCATGCATCAGGCACAGGTTTCGGAATTGCGCGTTATCGACAATCAGATTCTTCTTTCGTGTGATCCACCCCCGCGGCTCCGGTTGTTCCAAATCAATAACCCGGATACGCGTATCATCCGTCAGGTTTTCTTGGGCCGGTCCACAAATGATGATCTCTCGTTCGGGTCCCTGTAAATCGAGAATCGTTCGAATCATTTCCTGCGCACGGACAGATGGTCCTGCCGTCAGGATACCGAAGGTCCACCCGTCATCCATCATATCATCGCTGATAATAGCCGATTGGGTTTTCCGGTATAGTTGCCATTGTTTTTTATCATTATCTTGCACGACACTTTCTAATGCGGTCCGGTAGTATTCTCGATCTAAAAAATCAAAGGCTGACAGTGGCGTCCCCTGACATCGTTCATCACGGTCAAGGTCAAGCCAGACTCCGCCCGGACTCAGTAAATGGAATATTTCCCAGAACAAAAGGGGTGCAAAACGTGTTTGCCGGAGCCCCAACGAGACAACGGAAAGCGTCGATTCATAACCATAGACAGGGCTGAAACGGGTAAAATTGTCCACTTGTTGGTCGACCTCGTATAAACGAAAACGCTCTCTGATCGTTTGTTCAACGGGTTGAAAACCAAAATACAAGTTTTGCTGTTTCGATAACATCGCCTTATGCACCTTTAGGCAATTGGCAATGTGTTCACCAGAAAAGCAATCCGCCGTAAAGGCGAAATCCGTATTTAATTCAAGGGGCATCCGTCCCCCTTCGGCTGTTGGGAAAGTAAACATTCTTCGGCGAGATCCGTGATACAATAACGCTTTTTTTCCATTGCGAACGGTGGCAGTTGGTCAAACAAAAGCTCATCTGATAGTTTGCCGTAACGTCTGATGTTTTCCAGGTTTTGTAAAACCGTGAGAGATTCATAGAACAACAGGTCCCCAGACAAATCATGCTGCACCAATTCTTCTGACCGCTTAAAAAAAAGATCGATCATTGTATTCAAGGGGATATATTTACCCACCCGCATTTTTTTGCCATCCGGTTTTAGCCACCATACCGGGAACACGCGATGTTGCTGATATTCAACGATCCAAAGACCGGCTTGAGGAATTAACGACATAGAACTTTCATGATCAAACCGGACTTCTTTTTCAAAGACCACAAGGGGTATGCGATAAAAAGAGGTCCCAAAAAGCTCCCTTTTAAGCCTATTTAAAGTGTTGTTTAAAGCGGCAGTTGTTTTCGGGTGCACCACGCAGGATATCCCTCGAATGAAACTTCGTTTGACTGCGGCATCGGATTCGGGTGGCGCAAATCTATCCCAAAGTCCACGGTAAGCAATTAGACGACTTTGTGGGTGATGCATGGACAGAATTCCGGGTTGTAGATTCGCAAGATGTAAAAGTGTTCATTAACCAATGGACACTGTTGGAAAAAACGCACGAGACAGTACTCTTAACGGCGAACTCAGCTTCACGGTTGGTCCCTTCTTCGTCATATTTGTCTGCAGTCCAAGGAACATGGGGTTCAGGTATCTGTTCGGCTGTCAAATTGGGATAGTAATAAAGTTGGATGCTGAACATCCCACCTTCTTTGAGGACATCAAAAATGCTTTTAAATATATCACATCGCACTGGTCGTGTTGCAATATGCTGGATACATATCTGCGAATAGACAATGTCATATGAATTTTTGGGGGCATCGCCGCAATCGTTTCCTCCGGAAAAGTAGAAATGGCTCCGGAAAAGATGTGGATCATTTTGGGCATAGGAAATCATTCTTTCACTAATATCCGAACCATGGACGGTAAAGCCGTGATCGGCCAGCGGAACCATCAGCCGGCCAACACCACATCCGAAGTCTATCAATTTTGTTTCTTTCGATATTTGGCTGAGGTTTTGTGCAACGGAAACGAAGCTATTTCCATCGAGTTTGACAGCACTTTTTGACGCATATTCCAGCAGTATATAGGTTTAAGATATTATCTGAGCGCTGGCAAGCTTGTAGTCAGGATGCCGAGGGCCTTAGCCATTTCCGCAGTGTTCGCCCTTTAGTCATAGTATTTTCTTTGCATCCGCATGTAATCTTGAGCAATGATAGGCATTGCCCAATCGTATTCCTGCATCTCAACGACTTTCAGCTGCTTGGCCATATAGAACTGGGGATCGTATACTTTTTCTGGAAGACGGGTAGGAACCACTTCGCTAAAACCAAAAAGCTCAGCGTAATCTCTATGGATACCGTCACATATGCCTATCAAAGCGCACTGCTTGCATTTCTCACCTTTGCTGTATGGATGCATGGTTTTAGCCATCCATATCCGATATTCCTTATAGGCATAGTCGAGTTCTTTAAAGCCATCGATCTCACCCATTTCATCCAGGTAAAATATCGGTTGATACTCCTGCTTGCATTCATGGTTTCCGAAATAGTCCAGAGTTCGGTCAAGCAGCCCGTATTGTTCAATAATTTCATGTATTTGCGAGATAAAAGTTTCTGTAGTGGTGATGATGATGTCCGGCGGATCAACTGCCAATTGATCATCACGATACCAGGGTGCATCGTTAAGACGATTGGCTTTGTGGTAGGATTGAGAAGAGATATAACCATACATTTCCCATCGGCTCCGCCAATAGGAATGTTCACTAAGAATGTCAGCCAATTTTTTACCTATATCCGGGTTCCCGAAAAAGGCCACCCGAAATCGCAGTTTATCTTCAGCTTCAAATTTTGATTTTAACTCCGCAAGCAGGCGATCAACAGCCGGCGGATAATTTCTGTGACGATTGACAGCTTCCCGGAAATTCGTTTCACGAATTTCGCCTATTCGGTCAAAAAAGTTTATTGGTATGGAAATAGAGGAGAGGCTATGGCGTTGCGGGCCGGCACTGGACCAGACTTCCGATGCACTCTCCCACTCATGCAGGTCATAGACGATTTGCTGAAAATTTTGAACGAACTTGCGATATTTTTCAGGAAATATACAAAACGGTAGATAACGCACATTGACCTCGATCATGTGGCTATCAAGGTAGTCGATGACCGGCAGCAGTTGTTTGGCAACATCCTGGTAACGTGGGATATTTTCAACAGAGCGTTTATTTTCCGCCGCTTGGTCAATAAAGGGATTATAAGCAATAAAATTGACCACACGCGCTTCGCTTTGCTTGGCAATCCGGGCGATATCCATCAGTTGTGGGATGGCCTCCTTGGAAAGTACCGTATTGAATCTGAACGGGATACCAACCTTTTTCAGGTTGTCCAACGCTTTCGTCTGCCTGGCGCTGGCCCCGGGTACTTGAACCAGGTGATCATAGCTTTTTCCCAATGCATGTACACTTATCAGCAAGTCAAAAATTCCAGCATCTAGAAGTTTCTGGCCAACGCTGAACCGATCCAGAACAAGGGCGTTGGTGATCAACGTGGGTTTGAGACCGATTTCAGCGCAATAGCTGACCAGATCGTAAATTTTTGGGAAAATGGTGGGTTCACCGCCCTGAATATCAACGGCATTGTTTCCATACACATCAACGAGGGTCTTACAAATCTTCTTGGCTTTCTCCAATGACATGAAGGCATGCTCAGGATGTTTGGAATCAGCAATTCGGTCTGAAAAATAGCAGAACCGGCAACGGAGATTGCAGGTCTGTCCAAGCCATATCACCCCCCGGCGACATTGGACCCGATGGTTCGTCAATTTATAGCCGTTGCGTTCAATCGTTATTGTTTCTTTTGGAATTGCCTTCATCCTTCTTGTCCACCAAATGGTAAGAGTCCCATCACTTGCCGTGTTTGCAAAGCCATTTTTTTAACATCATGTGCTTTTTCCCAAAGCAAGCGGTTGCGTTTTCCTATCTCGGCCAGTTCATTTCCCGGTGTTTTCAGCATTTCCCGAATTTGCTCTTTTACGCGGGCACGCTGGTAGTTTTCATCCATGTATATGGAAAATCCGCAATGATTCGCTTGAACATATTCATGCAGATGCCACTTGGGATGACCGATGGACAACACCGGTTTTCCGACGCAAAGATATTCCGACAGTTTTGTCGATAAAGAATGCCGAAACAGGTGCAAATTGTCACGGCGGAAGGTAACCGATGTGACCAAATAGTCCGATTGCAGATAGATCTGGGTTAGGTCCTTTTGGGCCACCTGCCCCTTAAAATATACGGCGTTGGGAATTGCGTGCGCATTGATCAGCGGGGCGAACTCCCAAGGCGTATATACATGCAGGTGAACCCGGGTACCCTCGGCGTTGAGTTCGGCAATTGCCCCGGACAAGACCATGAGCGTTTCCCCCTGAAGATGAAGGTTCAATGCACCGGCGTAGGTAATCACGGGCACCTCATTCTCGCTGATGCTTGGATTCGCGACATATTCCATCAGATCCTGGCAACAGTTGTTGGCAGGTTCATGGGTATAGCCGGTCAGACGTGTGACCTTTTCTGCCAGGGACGGAGAATTGGTCGTAGAAGCCAAAGAACGTTGTGCAGCTATGGTCATGTATCGGATAATTCGGCGATACCAGATCTTCCCCCAGCTCTTGAAAAGGCGCTTTTCAACCTCCATCCAGTCATCCATATGCAGCACTGCCATAGGCAAATCGAAATACTCTGCAGCGCTCACGGCTAACCGTAAAAATCGTAAAGAGAGGCCGGAAAAATAAACAATGTCCGGTTTAAAATGGTGATTACCTATTTTTTCCAATACAAATTGGAGATCAAGTTGCGAGTTCTTGTCGAAGAAAAACGTCCTCAGGAAATTGTCAACGTATTCACTTTTGTTTTTAACCGATTGGAACAAATCGGGGAACCTGTCAGTGCCTAAATAATGAAAGCGATCTCCATATTCCGGTACAGGGGTAATGTTTCGATACTGAAAAAAACCGAGGAGATTCTCCGGAGGCAACCCCTTGAGTACGTTATAAACGACAATGCCACCGCCTTGAACCGCACTAATCGGATTTTCTGCAAAATAAAGAACTTTCTTTGGACTTTTCGCATGCATATTGGGTTTTCCTGTTAAAATTAATAGCAGCTGTAAAGTGGTAAGATCGACGTTTTGGAATTCAGAATTCCTTTAAGCTGCGTATAAATCTCTTTTTCAAATTCGAGCGAAGAGATAATCACACAATCCAATTCGCATGCATTTATCGTCTCTGGATCCTTTATCGGGATATTCTGGAAATTTAATGCCCACTTTGATCGATCGTTGTCGAAGATCATTACTGGACTAAGTTTTTCGATATCTGTGGTGCGAAATAACTTTTCTGTATGTTCACCCGCCCCGAAAATAGCGACGCGCAGCCGCCCGACTTCGTTTTTCTCTATCAATCCCTTAATCGATTCATCGGCTTGGTTGCGCCGTTTATTTTGAAGTCTCCGATTTTCTTTTCTGGTCTCCTGAAGTTGTTGCTCAAGCTTTACGCGTTCATGTCGATATTTTTGTTTTTGTTCAGATAGAAGGTTTATTTCAGCCGACAGGTTTTCTTTTTCATCTTTCAAAACAGAAAGGTCTGCACACACATCGGCCAAAAGCAATTCCTGCGCAACAATTCTTTTCCGTAACCGTGTGAGTTCTTGCGAACGATTTGTCTGTCGCGGGTCTTTCCGAATTAACCACATTTTTCGGAAATATATGCCTTCCTTATTCTGAATCATCCGGGTATTATTGAATGACCAGTCATAGCAG
Source organism: Desulfosarcina sp. (assembly GCA_030642405.1). Taxonomy (GTDB): domain Bacteria; phylum Desulfobacterota; class Desulfobacteria; order Desulfobacterales; family Desulfosarcinaceae; genus Desulfosarcina. The sequence goes on along the minus strand of DAOWNV010000060.1, from coordinate 817 downwards.
TGTATCGAGGCATTCATTTCTTTCGATGAAATATCTTCGTAGATGAACCCCGAAGCGTCAAGATTACTCTCAATCGAAGCAGGACTGAGTATCCGAGACCGATGGGTAAGTGATTGATCGTATCCATCTTCATCCCGATAAAAGGCAAATGGGGAGTCATAATCGGCAACAACAGATTCCAAAATCAAAATCGATTTTTCGTGCATTATCTTCGATAGGCATACGATATGCGATTCCGGTTTCTCAAGATGGTAAAGCAATCCCATATCGACAACAATGTCAAATTTACCGTAATTGCTAAAGTCATGGTTCAAGTCAGCGATCCTTGTCTGGATGGCCTTGTTGCCAGAACGCACCAATCGTCTATTGACGTGACCGATGTGTTCTTGCCGGCCATCAATACAAAGAACATTGCCACCCATTCTAGAAAATTGCTCACCAAAGAAAGCATATCCACAACCGAGTTCCAGAAGGTTGCTACCGGCAAAACGTTCAACACCTACGCATTTAAGGAGCCAATTTAGTCGCCTGATCTGCCAAAGGACATAATGTCCTTCAAATTCTTTTTTATTCTGCATGTAATTCTTTGATTTTCATCAATTACTTGTGTTGTTAAGGAAAAAAAAGCTGATTAAAATATTGGATCGTTTTTTCCAAGCCCTCGTCCAAACTGATGGTCGGCTGCCACCCGAGTTCTTCTTTTGCATAGGAGATATCGGGTTTGCGTTGAACCGGATCATCCTCGGGAAGCGGTTTGAAAAGAATCTTCGATTTGGATTTGGTAAGCTTTAATATTTTTTCCGCCAGTTCCAGTATA
>DAOWNV010000170.1 GCA_030642405.1 Desulfosarcina sp. | reverse complement strand
GGAGATGATAATGCCCGGCGACAATGTGGCCATATCTGCCGAGCTGATCACACCGATAGCCATGGAGAAGGAACTTCGGTTCGCCATCCGTGAAGGCGGTCGTACGGTGGGTGCCGGTGTTGTTAGTGAGATAATTGAATAACGAGAGAGTCGATAACGATGATAATGAACTCCAAGATCAGGATCCGACTCAAAGCTTACGACCATAAGCTTCTGGATCAATCGGCCAGCGATATTTTTGACGCTGCCCGCAAAACCGGTGCTAAAGTAGTGGGGCCTATACCGTTGCCCACCAAAATTAATAAGTTCTGTGTACTTCGCTCCCCCCATGTGGATAAAAAGTCCCGGGAGCAGTTCGAGATGAGAACACATAAAAGGCTCTTGGACATCCTCGAACCGACACAACAGACTGTTGACGCGCTAATGAAGCTTGACCTGTCTCCTGGCGTTGACGTGGAGATCAAACTGTAAAACGGGATAAGTGCGATGTGTAAAGGACTGGTAGGAAAAAAACTTGGCATGACTTCGATGTTTGCGTCCAATGGCAAATACATACCTGCCACCGTTTTGAAAGTGGGACCCTGCGTGGTTACTCAAATCAAAAAGGAACAGACAGACGGCTATAAGGCGCTGCAAATCGGATTTGGCTCAAAAAAGAAGGATAAGACCACAAAACCACTCAAAGGACACTTTAATAAAAGTGGTGGTGCCTGTTATTCAACACTTAAAGAAGTCGGGGTTGAAAATCCAGGTGACTTTACTGTGGGACAGACAATCGGGCCTGAAATTTTTTCTGTTGGTGAAAAGGTTAATGTTACCGGGACGACAAAAGGACGCGGGTTTTCAGGTGTCATAAAGCGCCACGGTTTTAGTGGTGGTAGAATGACCCATGGATGCAAAAACCACCGGGTTACAGGTTCCATCGGTTGCAGTGCTACGCCTGCAAAGGTCATAAAGGGAAAGCGTATGCCCGGTCAATATGGAGTAGAGACCCAAACTGTAAGGAATTTGGAGGTTGTTGATATCCGTCCGGAAGAGAATCTCATTCTACTTAAAGGGCCCGTTCCTGGGTCTCGGTCGGAAATCGTAACAATTAACAAGGTTCTGTTTGCTTAATTGAAAGCCTTTAGGCCGCCTTTGATGAAGGGTTTCGCAAACGCGTAATTCTTCAATTGCACAGGGCGCACTGGACGAGGAACAATATGGCTGTTGTCGATGTAATAAATGTTGCCGGAGATGTCGTTTCCCAGACGGGATTGGACGATTCGATTTTTAACATTCCGGTTAAAAAGAGCATCCTGCACCAGGTGGTAACAGCGCAGCTTGCCGCCAAAAGAGCCGGATCGGCGTCTGTTAAACGGCGTTCTGATGTTAAGGGAAGTCGTCACAAACTGTATCGTCAAAAGGGAACAGGGCGGGCAAGAAAGGGCGATATTAAATCACCGATTCTTCGGGGTGGAGGTGTTGCCTTCGGTCCCGAACCTCGGGATTTCTCAAAAAAGGTAATGAAGAAAGTCAGAAAACTGGCCTTGAAAATGGCGTTGAGTGCAAAGGTCCAGGCCCAGCAGCTTGTTGTTGTTGATAAACTGGAAATGGGTGAAGTCAAGACAAAGGTATTGGCTGGTATCATCAAGGGGTTGGATGCGGAGAAATCTCTCATTATCACTACGAAAAATGACGAAAAACTGGAATTGTCATCACGAAACATTCCAGGAGTGAAGATTCTTCAGACACAAGGGATAAATGTCTACGACATACTGAAATACCCCAAACTGGTCATCCTGCAGCCGGCTATTGAAGGAATAGAGGGGAGGTTGGGGTGATGAATCAGAATTATTATGAGATTATTAAACGACCCGTTATTACGGAAAAGACCAACATACAAAAGGATGAGTTCAACCAAGTCTCCTTTGAAGTTGAAAAACGTGCTAATCGCGTGGAAATTTCACGTGCTGTCGAGAAAATATTCGGCGTTAAAGTGGCGAAAACAAGGACTGTTCAGGTTAAGGGAAAAGTAAAACGACGGGGACGGATTTTAGGGAAACGTAAGGATTGGAAAAAGGCCATCGTCACCCTAATGCCCGGTGAACGGATCGATTTTTTTGAGGGTGTATAAAAGCTAGGAGTAGAACGATGGCAGTTATTAAAAAGGTTAAGCCGACCAGCCCCGGACGACGATTTCAAAGTTACTCCGGTTTTGAAGAGATAACAAAAATCTCACCTGAAAAAAGCTTGGTCAAGATCTTAAAAAAAACAGGTGGAAGAAACGTCAATGGTCGTATAACAAGCAGACGACGGGGCGGTGGACACAAGCGCTACTACCGAATTATTGATTTTAAGCGTGATAAAGACGGAATCCCTGCAAACGTTGCGGCAATCGAATACGATCCCAACCGTTCCGCACGTATCGCTCTTTTGTTTTATGCCGATGGCGAAAAACGTTATATAATTGCACCCCTCAAGCTTTCCGTCGGCGATACCGTGATGTCGGGACCAGATGCGGACATACAGCCCGGCAACGCGTTGCCGCTTGCCAACATTCCGTTGGGTACGCACATACATAACATTGAACTTCGGATTGGAAAAGGTGGGCAGGTTGTGCGCAGTGCCGGCACCTTCGCACAATTGATGGCAAAAGAAGACCGTTATGCGCTGATCAAACTGCCGTCGAGTGAAGTTAGGATGGTTCTGCTCAAATGCAAGGCAACCATCGGCCAACTCGGAAATGTTACACATGAGAACATATCCATAGGTAAAGCCGGCCGAAGTAGATGGATGGGACGTCGTCCTAAAGTAAGGGGTGTAGCCATGAACCCAGTGGACCATCCAATGGGTGGTGGAGAAGGCCGTTCATCCGGTGGCCGGCATCCTTGTACCCCTTGGGGCGTTCCGACCAAAGGATACCGAACCAGGAAAAACAAACGTACGGATCGCTATATTGTAAAAAGGCGTACAAAATAATCTTTAAATATCTGTGTATCCGTCAATTCGGTGGTTTACTCAGTTCGAATCTGGAATTAGCAGGAGAAATCATGCCACGTTCGTTAAAAAAAGGTCCTTTTATAGATCCAAAATTGCTCAAAAAGGTTTCCGAGGAACAAGGATCCCGAAGCAATCAGGTTATTAAGACCTGGTCGCGCCGTTCGACCATACTTCCAGAGATGGTAGGAATTACACTCGCCGTTCACAATGGAAGAAAGTTTATTCCGGTTTTCGTTACTGAAAATATGGTTGGTCATAAACTCGGTGAATTTTCTCCGACACGGACCTATTACGGGCATGCAGCGGATCGGAAATCCAAAGTAAAAAGATAGAAAAGGAAGGCCCTACATGGAGGTCAGAGCTAAACAACGCTACGTTCGGATTTCATCTCAGAAGGTTAGGATGATCGTTGATGCCATCAAAGGTAAGCCTGCAGGGGATGCGATTAATGCACTTAAATTTATGCCACAAAAGTCTGCCGGCATTGTCGAAAAAATTGTTCGTTCCGCCGTTGCCAATGCAGATCAGAACACGAGTATTGACGTTGACGATTTAATCGTCCAAAATTTGATAGTCGATCAGGGGCCGTCCCTGAAACGATTTAAGGCGAGGGCCAGAGGAAGAGGGTCTCGTATATTGAAAAGAACCTCTCACATCACCGTTATATTAGCTGAAGATTCGGTACAGTAAGGAGGGAATTAGCTTGGGCCAGAAAGTCAACCCTATCTCATTGAGGCTGGGAATCGTTAAAACCTGGGAATCCAGATGGTTTGCCGATAAGAAATACGCTGATTACATCTTTGAGGACTATCAGATACGCAAGTTCATAAAAGAAAAGCTTCATCATGCAGGCGTTGCGAAAGTTGAAATAGAAAGATCCACTCGGCGGGTTAGGCTGCGGATTTTTACCGCGCGACCAGGTATCGTCATCGGCAAAAAGGGCTCGGAGATCGAAAAGCTTAAAAAATCGCTGAAAGGTCGTGTGAGCCAGGAAGTGTTGATTGATATACAAGAAATCAGGAAACCTGAGGTCGATGCGCAACTAGTCGCTGAAAATGTAGCGATGCAGATTGAACGGCGCGTTGCTTTCCGGCGTGCCATGAAACGAGGAGTGTCGTCAGCCATGCGTTTCGGTGCTCAAGGTGTCAAGATAATCTGTTCCGGGCGCTTAGGTGGTGCTGAAATGGCTCGTACGGAGTGGTATAGGGAGGGAAGGGTACCGCTGCATACGTTGCGTGCTGACATTGATTACGGAATTACTGAAGCACGAACAACATATGGAATCATAGGCATAAAGGTCTTTGTGTTCCATGGCGAAATTCTTAAAAAGGACAAAGCCGAAGTTAGCGGATAGGCTTTGGGAGATCTAAAATGCTGAGCCCCAAAAAGGTTAAATACCGTAAAAGTCAAAAGGGAAGAATGAAGGGTGTCGCATATCGGGGCAGTAGCCTGAATTTCGGTGAATACGGATTGCAGGCAGTCGGTTGCGGCACAATTTCTTCAAAGCAGATCGAGGCAGCGCGTATTGCCATGACTCGGTATGTAAAAAGGGGAGGGAAGATTTGGATTCGCATGTTTCCGGACAAACCTTTCACAAAAAAGCCGGCTGAGGTCAGAATGGGCAAAGGAAAAGGTGCACCTGAAGGATGGGTTGCCGTCATTCGGCCTGGACGAGTGTTATATGAAATGACCGGCGTCAGTCGAGAAATGGCGATAGAGGCACTACGACTTGCTGCTCACAAACTTCCCATCAAGACACGGTTTGTTGAGAGGAGTGTGGTGTAATGAAAATGACCGAAATCAGAGAACTTAATACCGACGAGATTCATCAGAAGGTTGCTGATCTGAAAGAGTCCCTGTTCAATCTACGGTTCCAACACGAAATCGGGCAAATTGAGAACCTAAAAAGAATGGGGGAAACAAAGAAGGATATTGCCCGGTTAAAAACTACATTGAACGATAAAACCAACCCTATAAACAGAGACTAAGATGCGGTCATGAAAAAGCGAGTAAATAAAAGGCAACTTACTGGTAAGGTCGTAAGCGACAAGATGGATAAAACGGCTGTTGTGGAAGTGGAACGCTTGGTCAAACACCCACTGTACAAAAAATACATTCGGCGCAGCAATAAATTTGCAGCCCATGACTCGGACAACAGCTGTAATATCGGTGATAAGGTTATGATTACCGAATCGCGTCCAATCAGCAAAATGAAGCGGTGGCGCGTTACAGATGTTATTGAAAAAGCCGTATAGCGATAAAGGACGATACTCATGATTCAGTCTGAAACAAAACTGACGGTGGCCGATAACTCCGGTGCGCGTTCCTTATACTGCATTAAAGTTTTGGGAGGTTCGAAAAGAAGATATGCAAGCATCGGAGACATTATCGTGGTTGCTGTAAAAGAAGCCATCCCCAATGCAAAAGTAAAAAAAGGTGATGTTCTCAAAGCTGTCGTAGTGAGAACCAAAAAGGAAATTTGTCGCCCTGATGGTTCATACATTCGATTCGATGATAATTCCGCCGTGTTGATTAACGCCCAGCGTGAACCTGTGGGAACACGTATCTTCGGGCCTGTTGCAAGAGAACTTCGTGCCAAACGATTTATGAAAATTGTATCCTTGGCACCTGAGGTGCTATAAAAAGCGGCTTTTTGTCGTGGAGAAGATGAAATGATCAAAAATTCAATAAAAATCAAAAAAGATGACAAGGTAAAGATCATTGTCGGCAAGGATAAAGGAAAAGTTGGAAAGGTTCTGAAGGTTAACGCAAAAAATAACCGTCTCCTTGTAGAGAACATAAATCTTGTCAAGAGACACACGAAACCTAATGCGCAAAATAGGCAAGGAGGAATCCTTGAGAGCGAAGCGCTCATCCATTGGTCCAATGTAATGTTGATGTGCAACAAATGCATAGAACCGGTGCGGGTGAAAAGTAAGAGACTGGACGATGGAAAAAAAGTCCGAGTATGCAGAAAATGTGATGAAATTATAGATGCATAGAGCCCCAAGACCAAAATGCTCTCGGAGGAATAAATGTCACAGCTTAAAGACTATTACACAGAAACGGTAGTACCGAAGCTGAAGGAAGCCTTCAAGTACACCAATCCCATGCAAGTCCCGAAGATAAAAAAAATTACCATCAACATGGGGCTTGGAGAAGCGATTAACAACATTAAAATTATCGATTCAGCCGTTGACGAAATGAAACAGATTTCAGGTCAGCAACCAGTGGTCACACGTGCAAAAAAATCAATCGCTGCCTTTAAACTGAGAGAAGGAGTGCCCATTGGATGTATGGTAACCCTTCGTAAAGATAGAATGTACGATTTTCTCAACAAATTGATCAATATAACCCTGCCGCGTGTTAGGGATTTCAGGGGGATTTCCGGC
>DAOWNV010000102.1 GCA_030642405.1 Desulfosarcina sp. | reverse complement strand
TATTCGAGGCGTACCGGTAACCGCCCTATATTTTTTAATGATTTCCATGTTGGCGGTCACAGTGGTCATGGTCATTCAAGTTGTTGGCTTGATCCTGGTGATTGCCCTTTTGACGATACCTCCTTTTATTGTGGAAAAATATGCCAAATCCATTCTGCAAATGATGATCGGATCCAGTGTGTTGGGCGTTCTTTTTACCATTTTGGGACTTTGGATCTCTTATTATTTCGATTTGACTTCCGGTGCATCCATTATCTTGGTTGCAGGCCTCTTTTTTTTCCTGAATTTGCTTTTTGACAGATTGGTTTCACTACGAGACCCAAAGGGACAACCCGGGTAAAAAAATGGTACTGAAGTGAATTGAAAAATGCCAAATGTTATTGAAAAAGGCTGGGGGTACCGATGACACAGCATGTTCGTTTTGATCGTAATGATTTATCCAACTCGGGCTTTTGCGATCAATTATCATCGATCGGTAATCTGCCCGCCTCGCGAAATATAGCTTTCATTGGCAGAGAAGAAGCGATGTCAACCCTTGAAGGTGAGTTCTTCTCCAGCCATCATCCTGCATCTGTTCTGGCAATAAAAGGAATGGGGGGAATAGGAAAAACCCAGATTGCCCTCGAATACGCATATCGGCTTGCAAGCCGGTATGAAGCGATTTGGTGGATACGTGCTGAAGATGAAGTAACGCTTGCCGCCGATTATGCTTCCTTTGCCACAACAGTGAACCTGCCGGAAAAAAACGTCCAAAATGAAAAGGTAATTATCGATGCGGTTCGGTGCTGGTTGGAACGAAACCGGAATTGGTTGTTCATCTTTAACAATGCCGTCAATCCGGATCAGCTTTCGGATTACTTACCCCAAGGGGAAACCGGCCATGTATTAATCACAACGCGGCACCAAATGTGGGATAGCTGTTGTCACTCCTTTAGTATTTTATTTTTTTTAAGAAAGGAATCAGTTAATTTCTTATTAAATCGATCAGATAGTAAAGACCTATCCGGGGCTGAAAGCGTCGCCGAACAATTAGGGAATTTTCCACTTTCTCTTGAGTTGGCATCCGCCTACATTAGGGAGACCGCCGTCAGTTTTACAGACTATTTGGAAAGCGTAAGAGAGCGGCACGAAACCCTGTGGGAAGACAGGACTCAACCGTTGACCTACCCTGATACGATAGGTACGATAATAAGTCTCTCATTAGAAAAATTAGAAAAAGAAACACCTGCCGCCGTTTTGATTTTATCACTTTGTTCGTACTATGCTCCTGATCATATTACACCATCGATGTTCACCCAAGCCAAGGTGCCGGAGCAAATATCTTCTTTTTTTGCTGTTGGAGAGGCCTTCGAAAAAGGGGTAACAGCATTAAATCGATTCTCTTTGGTAAATTCCGGCTCAGAAGGGGTATCCATTCACAGCCTTGTTCAAGCGGTGATGCAGGATCACTTGAATCCAACCGACCAAGAAAAATGGTCGAAGATTGCCGTTTCTACCATCAACACAATTTTTCCATCTTCGAATTACCGTGATCCAGCTTTATGGTTGAGTAGTTCAACGTTGCTCTCCCATGGTCGCACTGTTGTCCAGCATGCCGTTAAAATTAAATCCGGGTTGTCTGTCGCTGCAGATCTATTGGACAGCATGGGTTCCTATTTGCACGTTCGCGGTTCATTTTTGAAGGCGGAAGCTAATTTTCGCCTGGCAATTGACCTTTATGAAAAGCAGATGGGAATAAATCATCCCCATGTCGGTGCGGTGGCCGATAATCTGGCAGTGCTGTATCAGGAGCAGGGGAACCATGAGGAGGCAGCAACCCTTTTTCGGCGGGCTCTGGAAATTTATAGAACGAAATTGGGAGACGATCATCTTTATGTCGGAGCAGTAACTAATCATTTCGCTTCGTTACTGCGGGTTCAGGGAAGAATGGCCGAAGCGGAAACTTTATTTCGGAAATCAAGGGAAATTTATCAAACGCAACTGGGACATGATCATCCCAAGGTTGCCACCAGTCTGAATAATTTAGCGGTCATTCTACAGGACCAAGGCAAGGTTGATGAAGCCGAAAAGTTGTTGCGTAAAGCGTTGGACATCTATGAAACGAAATTGGTTGATGACCACCCCTATGTCGCCACAAGCCTGAACAATCTGGCGGGTGTCCTTCATGAAAAAGAAAACTTTGCCGAATCAAAGGCGCTTTACAAAAGGGCCTTGGATATCTTTGAAACAAGATTGGGCGATTGTAGTCTCCAAGTTGTTTCATGTACAATCAGCTTGGCAAGATTGCTGAAGGATGAGGGAAAGTATGACGAAGCGGAAGCCCTTTATCGAAAAACGCTGCACGCCAGACAGACACAGTTAGATGCCGATCATCTCGATATCGCAGCAAGTTTGACGAGTCTGGCAGATGTACTGCATGAGCAAGGAAAATTCACCGAAGCAGAAACGGTTTACCGACAAGCAATGAGAATTCACGAACTACAGTCAGGCGAAGATTGTTCCGATACCGCACGGAACTTGAATAACCTGGCTGTTTCGCTTTGTCATCAAGGAGGGTCTGACGAGGCCGAGCCATTTTTTCGGCAGGCGTTGTACATTCATGAGTCGGTGCTCGGATCCGACCACCCCGATACTGTAGTGAGCATATACAACTTGTCGGTGTTGCTCAAGCACAAGGGAAAGCAAAAAGAATCCGAAGAACTGCTCAGTCACGTTCCAGCCTATTTTACTGGTAAGGCCATATAAGAAGACCTCTTATTCTTTGAAAAAAGGGGTTGTTATTTTCCACTCGGTATTGCCGTCGGAATAGACCTCACGTGCAGATCTCGTTGTGGGAACGGAATTTCGATTTTTTCCTCAATAAATTTCTTGTAAATTTCAGTATTAAGGGAGTGTACGATACGTCCACGCAAAACCGGTTTTTCAACCCAACACAACAGTTCGTGGTCCAGACTCGAGTCTCCAAAGTTGCGAAAACGAACCCTTGGTTCCGGGTATCGGCAAACCTCCGGCTGGCTTTTTGCCACATCTAAGAGCAACGCTTGTACCTTGTCGATATCCGACCCGTAAGCGACACCGATTTTAATGCGAAGCCGATAATGTTCCTTGGGGCCGCCGGCCTCGTTTGTAATTTTTACATTGCCCATGATTGAGTTGGGCAGCGTAATCTCCACGTCATCACGGGTAAGGATACGCGTACTGCGAATACCAATATGTGTGACCTGTCCGCGTTCACCGGACTCGAGAACGATCATGTCTCTCAGCTTATACGGAGCGTCCGCCATAATAAAAACCCCGGCAAACAGGTTGGACAGCGTGTCTTTTGCTGCAAAGGAGATCGCAAGACCGACGATACCGGCCGAAGCCATCCAGGCTGTCACATCTATGCCCCAAGCCAGAAAAATGAAATAAATAGCTATGGTGACCACCAGGATGAGCATAAAATTTATAAAAAGCGGTCGAGTTCTTTCCTGAATGACAATAAATTTGCTGTTATCCTTGCTAAATAATTCGATGAGCAGTGAAAGAAAACAATAACCGGCCTTGGCCCAATAAAAAATCAACATTGTTTGTAGAATACCGGTTGTCACGAAATATACAATGTGTGGAAAACCTATCCGGCTTGTTGCCTGTATAAGACCAAAAATGAGGATACTGATATAAATGGGTTTGCGGAAAATGTCCAAAATCTGGTCATCCGTAGTAATTGCTGTTTTTTTCAGTAACCTGGCGATGATTCGTGAAAGGATGAGGTCTATGATTTTTGCTGCAAGAAAGAAAATGACAATGATTAAAACCGCCTGAAGATAACGGTTGGGAGCAACCTGTTTCAGTAATTCGAAAAAATGCTCTTTGCTGTAGTCCATGTAACTTCAATCCCCAATCCTAAGTACTTATCTACACAGTGCGTAATATAAAGATAGCCGTTACCCGATGGTGTTTTTCACAATCCCTACCAGTTTTTCCGGGTCGAAAGGCTTTTGAACAAAGGCGATGGCATCTTTGATGGCGTGATCACCGTCGATTCCGCTTACAACGATAACGGGGGTTTCTCGTAGTTCTTTGTTCTTTCGTAGCTTCCGATAAAAACGAGGACCCCACTCACCCGGCATTTGCAGATCGAGAGTGATCAGATCGGGCTTTTCCTGTTTCACCACATCCAATCCCTCCATGGTGGAAGAGGCTGTGCAGGTTTCATAGCCGTTGTCACTGAAAACTGCTTCCAGGTATCTTACCACAATAGGATCGTCGTCAATAATGAGTATTTTTTTCGGCATGAATGACTCCTTGCTTCTTTTTATAAACCGTTACCTTTTACGTCGAATGAAGCAATGTTCGGTGGTGAAAAACAATTCATACGAATTGTTATTTTACGTGGCACTCTCCGCACAGTATCGGCCCCTTTTTTTCATCCAGGTGACACCCTTTGCAGTTGCCGTGAAAAGCCTTGATTAACGAAGGCTGTCCATCGCCTCCTTCCAAGTTGTGGCAGTCTGAACAGCTTTGATCCTCCGACGATTCGTCTTCCAGCCGTTCACCTTTTTCATAAATATGATGGCATTCAGCGCAACCATCAATTCCAGCGTTCTCATTGTGTTCATCATGAAAAAAGACCGAAGGCGTCCGTTGGTGGTTCTCGAACACCGAATTGTCAACGACTTCCATATCCTCCTGGGCCCAACCGACATTGATGGTCACAATGATTCCAATCAAGAAAAAAAGAGCGATCAGCGGTATGTTTCTCATTTTCCCTCCCGGCCTAACTCGGGCTTTTCCATAACTTCGTAAATAATATCTCCGAAGAACTTGATATCCAATCCGATTTCATAGTGATGGACAAGGTCGTGCAGCCCACTGTGGCAGTTATGGCAAGGAGCGATAAGGACTCTGGCTCCTTTTGTTTTTGCACTGAAGAGTTGTTCGGCTTTGATTCGGTTACCTTCGATTCGTGTCATTTTAAAGGGAGGGCCTGTATTGATCACGCCGCCGCCGGCGCCACAGCAGTAGTTGTGCTCCCGGTTTGGGTGCATTTCGATCACCTTTTCGCAAATAGCGTGGGCCACATAGCGGGCTTTTTCATGCAGACCGGCACCGCGTACCACATTGCACGGGTCATGCAAGGTAATGGGCTGCTCGAATTTTTTCTTTATTTTAATTCGTCCTTCTTTAATGATGTCATGGTAAAACTCTATGGCGTGAACAATCGTAAACGGAGGCATGGACCAGCCAAGCCAGCGGTTGCCCATGTCATAGACGCTTCGGAAGGCATGTCCGCATTCACCCATGACTATTTTTTTCACTTTAAGCCGTTCAGCAGTCTCGAAGTGCGCACGTTTGAGACGCCCCATGATTTCGTTGTCACCGGTGTACATGGCCATGTCGCTGTTGTCCCATCCAACGGAAGCGGGCATTGTCCAATCGATGCCGGCTACGTTCATGATTATCGCTGTCTGATAGATCAGCTGCGCCTGGAACTTGGGCTCCGGTGCGATAACGCTGTACATGATATCCGCCCCCTCTTTTTCAAGGGGAATGCGAAGGTTGGGAATTTCAGTCTGCGCTTCTTCTTCCTGCCACTGAAGGGTATCAGGCCACTCGTCTCCCTTGACCCACATCTGGTTCATTGTAACGGAGTGGCTGTGTGCCGTGTCTTGGATATATAGCGGGGTGACTCCCAGTTTGTGCATAATCCGGCGTACAACCAGCATAAGGTAGGCGATGTCTATTCCAAAGGGACAATACTGGGCGCAACGTTTGCATAAATTGCACTGCGTGTATGCAATGATGGCTGCATTGCGGATAAACTCCGGACTCACCCGCCCCTTCTTTTTCAGTATTTCCCAGATTGTTTGCTTTACCTTGCCCACAGGTGAATACGCTGGATCATTGTTGTGGGACAGATAGTAATGGCAGGAGTCAGAACAGAGACCGCAGTGGATGCAGGTATCTACATAGATTTTTAACCGGGCACCGGTTTCAGCGTCGATGACGCTGTTAATCACTGATTGAATTTTATCTTCGGTGAGACGGGAAACGCCGACATCGATCCCCTCATCAACGATTTCGTTTTCTTCTTTTTTTGACGGTTCCGGCATATTGAAAACTCCTTTTCACCTTACGCCGGTCTTTAAACTACCGGCTTTCGCGAAATATACAATCCTTGATGGCTACCAATCCCGTGCATTCCGAACACCACCAAATTCGGAACCCATATAAGCCCGGGTAAAGGGTGAGAAAAGCATGTGGCTAAGTCTGGTAAAGGGGATGGCCGCCAGCATGATATTGCCGGCCAGCACGTGCAGACACATTATTAGTGGATAGGCAAACCATTGGTGGTAGGCAAGAAAACCGGTAACAAAGGGTGCTGCGACGATGGTCAGAATCACGTAATCCGATGCTGAAGTTACATATTTCACTTCGGGTTGGGAAAGTCTTCGCACCAGGAAATAGATGGCTCCCAAAATGACGACAATGGTCATCACATCAGCAAGTACGTCGGGAAGGGTCCACCAGCTAATGGAAAAGGATTCGTCCCACAAAATAACATGGGAAAGCAGAAAAATGGGGGTGGCCATGAGGCAAATATGAAAAGCGAACGTGATCACGGTCAGAACCGGCTGCCGTCTCCAGTTGGTTGTTGCAAAGGGAATTATCCAGTGAAAAATGGATCGTAAGCTGTAACGCCAGCTCATATAGGAGAAAATAAATTTTTCTTTTTTGTTGACCAGAAAAAGCATGTTGACGATACGATAGAAGCTGCCCCCGAAAAAGAGGAGAAAGGCGATCCAGGTCAGCGGACCACTCACAAAATTATAGAAGGTATGCATGGTTTCCTCCTAACCGGTGATGGTAGAGACAGGTATGATGCGGCGGATGTAGCTGCCGTTTTTTACAAACCGCAGCATCAAATGGGTGCCATCGGGACTGAAAACCGGATCCCATGCGGCATCGCAGGTTTCGGACCAGACAGTATCGTTAACCGAATAGGTGTATTGCCCCTTCTTTTCTACCTTGACAGCCACATCCCCCCCACCGGGGCCAAAGACCGGTTTCCATATCATGTCCCACTTGTCCGACCAGGGGGTTCCTTCCACTACCACCCGGAAGGTCTCATCGTCTTTTGCCAGAGCGGCTATACGCTGACCGTCAGGGCTGAACACGGCATCCGTAACCAGTTTGGTAAAGGATGACGACCACGGGACGCCGTCCACGGCCACGGTCCAGCGCCCATAGCTGGGGGCCACAATAGCGGCGATTCGACTTGCATCAGGGCTGAACACCTGGTGCCAGACCTGAACAAAGGAACGATCCCAAAGCGACTTTCCGTTTTCGGCCAAAGTCCATTGTCCCTTTTCCTGTACGGGGGCGACCACTGCTCCGGTGTTAGGATTGAAGGTTGGCTCCCATACTGTGGCGTAACGGGCATCCCAAGGAACACCATCCACGGCGATCGTATATTCATACAAATTAAGCCGGACTTCCGCAGCCAGATGCTGTCCGTCCGGGCTGATGGACAGATTCCAAACATTGACGAAACGCGCATCCCAGGCATTTCCATCCATTGCGGCAGAGAAGGTACCTTCCTGAAATTTATGGATTTCTCCGGAGTCTGCGTCCTCTATCTGGACGGCCCCTGCCGTGTGTGCGCCATCAGGACTGAGGGCAAAATAGGTGATGTTGGAGAACAACTGCTCCCAAGGGGTTCCGTTGAGAACCATGGCATATTGCATATCCTGCTGGATGGCGGCGGCAATACTGGTACCTTCGGCGTTAAAACGAGGCTCCCAGAGATAACCGAACTTGTTTTCCCATGACTGACCGTCCACTGCCATGGTCCACTCCCCCATTTCCGAGACGATGGCGGTAAGTCTTCCATCGGGGGAAAAGCGCAAGTGCCATATTTTATCGAACACCTCTTCCCCCCATGTCTGACCATTGACACAGACGTTGAATGCGCCTTCATCCACATTAACTATGGCGGCAATTTTTTCGCCGTCGGGGCTGACGTAGGGTTCTTCCACCCATCGGAATTCATCGTTCCAGGATTCAATGGGTATCTTTTTTTCACCGGCCTCCCAATCCCAGTCTCGGGAATCAACCATTGTGCCTCCTCGTAAATTGTACCAGACGAATCGGTGTGCAAAAATAATAATATTTCTATACTGATTCGAAGGTAAAATCGCAAGTTTGTTTTTTGGTACCATGCGCAAAAAGAATGGAGTGTTTAAGCAATTGGTTGACCAGGTCACTCCTTCAAGTGCGCTCTTTTTTGTTGCGTTTCTACCGCAATTCATAAACAAGGATGCTTAAAGCGAAAGTCTGTACATGATTTTTCTTGGGTTGATTTATGCGCTGATGATAATCTTGTTTTTTATCGTATTAGGCCTTTTTGCCGGAAGTGTAGGGTTCCGGCTAAAAGAGAATAAAAGCACAGTTCAATGAAAACTAAACCGTATGATAGATAACGACACCAGAAAAATTCCCTTCAATTACACATCTGCAGATGACCGCCAGGTTTTGCGTCTTCTGTTAGGAGATGAAGGGTATTCCCGGTAACGGAAGAGCCGGTTGTTAAATCCCGGAAGTGCGGCACAAAGGCCTTTGATGCGTTTTTTCGGTGATATATTCATGCTGTGGAGAAGCCGGAACGTTGGCGCTGAGTCGGCCGGACATTTCCGGTGCCATGCGGGCACGCAAGCGTGACGCC
>DAOWNV010000168.1 GCA_030642405.1 Desulfosarcina sp. | reverse complement strand
TACAGATCAGATCTGTTTCTAAAAGATCAACGCCCTCCTTCGCCTCCACCGCAGACCTGATTGTCTGAAATCATGGGAAGTCTTCCTGCAATGAGATCTTCAACAACAGGTCGGATGTTCGATCGCTGGTCGTCATGATAGACATCGATGCCCACTTGGCGAAAACCCATGAGGGGCCGCATACCGATCCCGCCAACAATAAGAGCGTTCACGTTGTTTTCCGCAAGCAGGTTGACTGGTACCATGCAGCCCCCTTGAACATGGGTCTGGTTGGCAATGGTGGATACTTTTTCAATGGCATTATCTTTAACGTCGATAAGTGTAAAAGTATCACAGTGACCAAAATGGCCTGAACGCGTACCATCCAAGCCGCCTTCTGCCATGGAAGGGATTGCAATTCTACCTTGTTCCATAGTCGTGTTTGTTCCTTTCACGTTCTCAATGATTTTTGTTTTGCTGATAAAGTTTTCAATTTGAAGTCGTCATGGCCGGTGTATTCAAAATGGCCGACCAAACATTTTCTATTTGTTTTGCGGCCGATCCGCTGCCGTCAAATTCCATTAACGTTTTTCCCTCAACCATGGCCAGGGTGAATGTGGAATCAAAAGGAATCCGGCCAACCACAGGTATCTCCTCTTCATGAGCCATTTTTTCAATTTTTAAAGTGTTGTCAGTGTTCAAATCAAATTTGTTGATGCATATTACCACCGGCACCTTGAAATGCCGGCACAATTCCATGGCACGTGCCATGTCGTGAATACCGGAAACGGTAGGTTCAGCAACGATCACCACGCAGGTTGCCCCTCCGACAGAGGCGATAACCGGACAGCCGACACCAGGCGGACCGTCTGTGATAATCAGTTGAAGGCCTCTTTCTTCGGCTAGCCGTCTGGCCTCATGGCGAACCAGTGTTACCAACTTTCCGGAGTTTTCTTCTGCGATACCCAGGCGGGCGTGTACCATGGGCCCGCAGCGCGTATCAGAAATAAACCATTGTCCGCAGATTTTCGTCGGGAAGTCGATGGCCTGCTCGGGACAAAAATCCACGCAAACCCCGCAACCTTCGCAGTCAATTTCATTGACCACGAAATCGGGTCCGATGGCCGACCACCGGCACATGTCGATGCAGGTTCCGCAACCGGTGCACTTGTCCGTAACGATCTGGGCGACGCCACCACCTTGAAAGTCAGTTTGTTTGTTGATGTGAGGTTGCATCAACAAATGAAGGTCGGCCGCGTCCACGTCTGCATCGCAAAGAAGGCATTTTTCAGCAAGGATCGCGAACGATGCTGTAAGGCTGGTTTTTCCGGTACCCCCTTTACCGCTCAATATAACTATTTCTTTCATTTTTTATTGGCTCCCCTTTGTGTCAGTGTTTCGATCTCTTCGGCCAGTTTTATGAAACGGGCCTTCCATTCCGGGTGGGCCAATGCAAACAATTCTCCCCTGCTGTAGCTTTCAGCAATTTTCCGATCAAAAGGGATCTCCATCAAGATTGGTATCCCTTCTGCTTCAGCGTAGGCCCTGACCTTGTCATCGCCTATGTCGGAACGATTGATGACAAATCCCATGGGGATTTGTAGAATTTTAACTGCTTCGACAGCCAATTTTAGGTCGTGCAGGCCAAAAGGTGTCGGTTCAGTCACCAGGACCACAAAATCAGTATTTTTCATCGCGGCAATCACAGGGCATGATGTCCCCGGGGGAGCATCAATCAAGGTGAGGCCATTTTCAAGGGTACAATCCCGAACCCTTCGGATTAAAGGAGGTGCCATGGCTTCCCCTATGCGAAGCCGTCCGTGACTGAATTGGACACCCTTTCTCGCGCCGGTTTCCAGAACACCCAGTTCTCTCCCGGTTTCGCTGATAGCGCCTTCCGGGCAAATGGCCATGCAGCCACCGCAGCTATGGCAAAGCTCTGGGAAGGTAAGAACCATCTCGCCTACCACGGCAATGGCTTTAAACCGGCAGATCTCCATACATTTTTTACATTGATTACACTTTTCCAGATCAATTTCGGGGACTGGAGTGGTGATGATTTGAGTCTTTTCGATTTCAGGTTTTAAAAAAAGGTGGACATTCGGCTCTTCAACATCGCAATCAAGAAGCTGAACCGGGCCATCAATGGACACGGCAAGGTTGGTTGCGATAGTGGTCTTTCCGGTACCCCCTTTACCGCTTGCAATACTGATAATCATGGTTTATGGTCTCCGTGCAAAAAAAAACTCGGCAATGCTGATAACAAAGCCGACAAGGTACTTGTTTCGCATGTTCGTTCTTAGCGTTTGCTCAATTGCAGAGTAAGCATAAACTCAGAAAACGTCAAGGGAATTTTTGCTTATGCTCAAAATAAAAAAGAGATCGGCATAAGCGATGTTTTTTTGATATAAAGCGTTGCAAAATCAGAGCTTTTTTGATTTAAAGAGTCGCATTTACAGAACACAGTTGTTTTTTCGTTTACCACGGAGTTAGGTATCTGCCTGTAAATATGATGTGTTTTTATAACGGGGCCTGTAAGAAACAGGCACGTTTGATGCTGAATGTGAGCAAGGCCCGAAAGGAAAAGGTCTTGGTCCGTCGGAATGTGTCGATTGGCTTAATAGAAAAGGCAATCGTTAGATGACTGCGTTAAAAACCAAACAGGAGGCGAAATCTATGACTGAAGAGCTCATTCAGTTGGGTGGTAAGAATAAAAAAAACACATTTATGGATTGTGTTAAAGAAATTCTTCCCGAAGGCGGTAATCTTAATCTTTGTCTTACCTGCGGCGCGTGCTCTTCCGGCTGCCCGGCAACCGGACTGGAGGGTATGGATCCACGTAAATTTCTGCGAATGGCGGCATTGGGACTGGACGATGAGATTGCCAAATCCGATTGGCCGTGGATGTGTACCATGTGTCAGCGGTGTATTTATGTCTGTCCCATGCAGATCGACATCCCGCAGCTTGTTTTCAATGCCAGAGGCTTGAGACCTAGGGAAGAGCGACCTAAGGGCATTTTGGCGTCATGCGACATGCAACTACGAAATGCCAGTACCAGCGCCATGGGCACCGCACCCGACGATTTCGTATTCGTGGTGGAAGATGTGCTGGAAGAGTATCAGGAGTCGCAACCGGAATTTGCCGACATGCAAGCGCCCATAGATAAAGAGGGCGCTGAATTTTTCTTGAATCAGAATTCAAGAGAGCCGGTCACCGAACCGGATGAAATGGTCCCGCTGTGGAAGATCCTGCATCTTGCAGGTGTGGATTGGACATACGGTAGTGAGGGATGGGGCGGGGAAAATTATTGTATGTTTCTGGCGGACAACGACTCCTGGAAACAAGTTACCAAGACAACCGTCAACCAGGCCAACAAATTGGGGGTAAAAACGTTTCTCAATACCGAGTGAGGGCATGTTACCTTCTCAGTCCGGGCCGGACTGAAAAAATTCAACCTCGATCATAATTTTGAAGTCAAAAACATCTACGAATACTACGCTAAATGGATTCGTGAAGGCAAACTCAAAGTCAACTCCGACTGGAACAATGATCTGAAAATCAAATTTACAGTCCAGGATCCCTGCCAGATTGTTCGTAAAAGCTATGGCGATCCCATTGCCGATGATTTGCGGTACGTGGTCAAATCCGTGGTCGGTGAAGAGAATTTCATCGACATGCAGCCCAACCGCTCCAATAACTTTTGTTGCGGCGGCGGCGGCGGGTTTTTGCAAGCCGGTTTAAAAGAGCAGCGCCTGCAGTATGGCAAGCTCAAGGATGAGCAGATTAAAGCCACCGGTGCCGATTACTGCATCGCCGGCTGTCACAATTGCCATGCTCAGATTCACGAACTTAGCGAGCACTACGGCGGAAACTATCCCGTCGTGCATCTATGGACCCTGATTTGCCTGTCTCTGGGTATACTGGGTCCCAACGAACGTGAGTACCTGGGTGACGACCTTAAAGAGGTCAATGTTTTTCATCCGGAAACAGCCATGTAATAAGATCTTCAGTTTATGACAACGTATGTGGTGTTAGTACCTGTCAGTAGTAACAGGTGTCCAACAATCTCGTTGCCGTTAAATCTGTCTGCCATCGGGGCGTTTTCTCCGTTGGGCCATCCGATGGCGGACTTTTTACCGGAGACCGCACCATGGAGTGTCGCCTGACTGT
The DNA here is from genome assembly GCA_030642405.1 of Desulfosarcina sp. GTDB lineage: Bacteria > Desulfobacterota > Desulfobacteria > Desulfobacterales > Desulfosarcinaceae > Desulfosarcina. Next base: position 2,289 of record DAOWNV010000168.1, on the reverse strand, counting down.
TAAGGTTAAATAATCAAGAATCTCCTTTACGACTCCCTTCTGCGACCCTATCGATTCCTACCAGACGCCTTTTTTCTTCCGAATCCATTAACTATCTGTAATCAAATTCCCTATCTTTTGATAGTTTGACATTCACACGATAAATAACTATAGAAAAGAACATATCCCCCAAAAACAGGCGTTAATCTGTTTTATTATTTATCTTTATTTCATGGGGTTAACAAAAGGAGGCCGTTATGGTGGAAGAGGCGGAGGTCGGGTGTGCCCGACCAACCGGCGGACCGGTGGGAGAATCGGCTGAAGATGTCACAGAAAAAACAATACAACCGATCAAAGAGGAGGCACAGATGGTTCATGTGGGAGAAAAAGCTCCGGATTTTGTCGCTCCGGGCTATCAACAGGGAAAGTTTATCAATGTAAAGCTGTCTGAATATCTGGGGAAATGGGTGGTACTTTGTTTTTATCCGGGTGACTTCACCTTTGTCTGAGCGACCGAGCTTTCGGCGGTCGCCGAAAAATATCCCGAGTTCCAGAAGTTGGGCGTAGAAATACTATCCATGAGTATTGACAGCATGTTCGTCCATAAAATGTGGGATGATCATGAATTGGCCAAGATGGTTGACAAAGGTATCCCTTTTCCCATGCTGTCCGATGCCGGTGGAAAGATCGGAAGGCTTTTTGGTATTTTCAACGAAGCCGCTGGTGTGGAAAATCGGGGCCGGTTTATCATTGACCCTGATGGTGTCATCCAGGGGTACGAAGTGCTGACACCGCCGGTCGGAAGAAATGTGATGGAGACGATCCGCCAGGTACAGGCTTTTCAGTTGATCCGGGAGACCAAAGGTGCCGAGGCGACCCCTTCCGGTTGGCGGCCGGGGAAAAAGACTCTCAAACCCGGTCCGGACCTAGTGGGCAATGTTTGGAAAGAATGGAAAACAAAGATGGCTTTCGACTAGCTGATCTTCCATCGAAATCACCGGCCCGGACCGGGACCGGGACCGGGCCGAAGTTTTGACGGATGATAGCACATATGTTCCAAACAAAGGTAAAACCATTAAGGAGGAAACATTGAAAAAAGGTGAGAAACTTGTAATTGTCGGTTGCAGTGGCGCAGGAGGACCGGCAGCACTCATGTCGAAAAAACTTATGCCGGAAGTTGATGTAACGGTGATCAGAAAAGAACCGCATTTCATTGTTCGTTGAGCGCTTCCCCACGTTGTGGCCGGTCTGGCCGCACAACCCTCTATCATCGTACCGGATGCAAAGCTTGAAAGTATGGGGATCAAAGTTATCGTTGATGAAGTCACCGATGTTAATGCTGCCGAAAAAAAGATTTTCCTTAATGGCAACATCTCATTGGATTACAACAAACTTTTTCTTTCCACGGGAGCGAGTTCCTTTGTTCCCCCCATTCCCGGAAACGATCTTGCTGGTGTTGTTTCCCTGAGAGGGTCCCAGGATGCTGAACACATTCGATCTGTTATAAAAGAAAAAAAGCCGCGCCGAATTGTCTTGGTTGGTGCTGGGTTCATTTCCATGGAGATCGCTTCTCTGCTTGCTGCAACATCTGATCAATTGGAAATTACCGTTGTAGAGTTGTTCGATCGCCCCTTGCCGGTCATGCTTGATAAAGACATGGCCGACAAAGTGACAGCGTATGTTGTGGAAAAAGGCATCAACATGCTTACCGGGAAAAAAGTGGAGAAGCTTCTCGGTGAAGCGGGTCAGGTAAAAGCCGTTTTGCTGGAATCAGGGGAAACCCTGGATGCTGATATGGTTTTCATTAATGTGGGTGTACGTCCTAATCTGGTACTGGCGGAAAAAGCCGGTTTGGAGATGGGCCAGGTCGGCATTAAGGTCAATGAGTTTCAGGAAACCTCCAATCCGGATATTCTTGCCGGTGGTGACTGCGTGGAAAAAGTTAATTTTATCACCGGAAAACCGGATGCGGGCAGTTTAAGAGGTCCTGCGGTCATGCAGGGCCGGGTGGCAGCTAAGCGGCTGGCCGGATATGCCATCCCTTTTCCCGGTGTTTTGAATGCCGGCGGCTGCCAGATATTCGATCTGGTGGTTACGGCAACAGGTTTGACCGAAGAGAGTGCAAAGGTCAACGGATTTGAACCGGTGTCTGCCATTGTGGAATCCAGAAGCAAGCACGGAATGATACCGGGTATGCAGCTTTGGTGGATCAAACTGATTTTCGACAAAAAGACCAAAAAGCTCATCGGTGGGCAGATCGTCAGCAATGGTGTCGGTCCTGCCAGAGAAATCGATGCGGTCAGCGCATTT
>DAOWNV010000290.1 GCA_030642405.1 Desulfosarcina sp. | reverse complement strand
CCACCGAGCTCTACACTCTTTCCCTACACGACGCTCTCGATCTCCAACGCCGAAGATGGTCTGCCGACCTAATATGTGGATTGTCAGTTGCGTTGTCTGTCTTTTTCGCCCGGTTTAAAATCAGGCGAATAACATTGTTGGGGTGTTTTTTGTAAAAGGCTGCTTGTTCGTCCGGAGAGATTACATCATAAGGCGGGGCGGTAACCTCCCCCAGGTCGGTAACAATCTCTGAATTATACAGGATCCCTTTCAAAGGTTTGATTGTGGCCATGAATACGTTTTCCTTATTTTTACATTATGCAAAATTAGTGTTGAACCTATTGTCGCCATGGATTCCCAAGCTAAACGAGTCCCCATACTATACGAAGAGTTGTGAATTCAAGAATAATTACACTAAAAATTCTTTCGTGATTGGGGGGGTTGACAAACCGATTGTAAAAGAGGTACTGAAACCTCTTTGTGCTGGTAAGTGTGTAGGGTAAAGGAGAGGTGGCCGAGCGGCTGAAGGCCCCGCTCTCGAAAAGCGGTATCCTGCCAAAAGTGGGATCGTGGGTTCGAATCCCACCCTCTCCGCCAGCCCGTTTGGGTTTGTAACAACAAAAAAACGCCTAATACCGGCGCAAATTCACTTTGTCCACCTAATGCGGAGAGATGTCCGAGCTGGCTGAAGGAGCACGACTGGAAATCGTGTGTGTCGTTTAAAGCGGCACCGAGGGTTCGAATCCCTCTCTCTCCGCCATTATTCTTTCCTTCTAATGCATCATACTCCTCCATATACATTTGTCGATCTCTTTCGCATTTTAACGGACTGAACTTGGGATATCGATGGTTGCTACACAACAGCGCATGAGATAGACTACGAAGAAACAATGATGTTCGAGGAAACGCGTTGCTATGGCTTATCTGGTTCTATCTAGGAAATACAGACCCCAAGTTTTTGAAGATGTAGTTGGGCAGGAGCATGTCACCCGAACGTTGGTAAATGCCATCAGCGGTAACCGGGTCGCACACGCCATCCTTTTTTCCGGGCCCCGGGGTACAGGTAAAACCACCCTCGCCCGTATTTTAGCAAAAGCTATGAACTGCGAATCAGGGCCGGTGCCGACGCCGTGCAATACTTGTCGATCCTGTGCTGACATCACCTCTGGTCGTGGGGTGGATGTATTCGAGATTGACGGTGCCTCCAACAATAGCGTCGATCAAATCCGGGAGTTAAGGGGCAACATACGATACATGCCCGCCCACAGTAGATTTAAAATCTATATTATCGATGAAGTGCATATGCTGAGTTTAGCCGCTTTCAATGCGCTCTTAAAGACATTGGAAGAGCCACCGGCGCATGTTCTGTTTTTTTTCGCTACAACCGAACATCACAAAATTCCCATTACGATTCTTTCCAGATGCCAACGCCATGATTTGAAGCGGATCGATCCTGCGGTAATTGTAAAACATATGGGGTCGTTATGCCGTCAGGAATCGGTAATTATCGCATCGGAGAGTTTGTGGACCATTGCCCGTCAATCGGGTGGAAGTATGCGTGATGCCCTTAGCCTGCTGGACCAAATTTTGGCCTGCGGCGGGGGGGAGGTGGATGACGACTACGTGATGAGCCTGTTGGGAGGTATGGACAGGCATGTTCTTTTCGATCTTAGCGCGGCGACCCTGGCCAATGATATGTCGCAACTTTTGTCCATCATTGATGGTGTTTTTAAAAACGGTCAGGATTTGAAACGGTTTTATGCTGACGTTTTACACCATTTCCGGCATTTGATGATCATCAAGATAGATGCCGGTTCCGAACTTCTGGTTGACCTCTCCACCGGTGAGATTAAGGACCTGAAAAAGCAGTTGGAGGGGGTTTCTCTTGCTTTCATCGATCAGGTTTACAGTTTGTTGTTCAATGCCGAACCAACCGTCAGGCATGCTTTTTACCCCAGACTGGCCATCGAAATGGTTTTTTTCAAGATTCATCAGATTACACCCGCCCTGCCCATCGACCTGCTGATTGAACGGATGGACAACCTTTTGAATGATCCTAACTTGAAAGCGGCAACGGGTATCTTGGAAACACAATCCGGCTATGGAGAAACCGACCCCCAACCTTTTACAAATTCAATACATCCTGGGGTTGACGAAAAACAAAAAATTGGTCAAGAACCTGAAATACCGGACACCACCAAAAGTTCGGATTCGAAATCGCCTATTGATGGACGGGCTGGTCATGAGGCCTGGGAGAAAGTGGTGGCCGCCCTTTCAAAGATCAAGCCATCCGTTGCCGCAGCCTTGACCCGATCACAGCTACTATCGGTCTCGGACAGTACTTTTTCGGTAAAAGTGTCTGACAACGATTTCTCAGCAAAGATGATCGAAAAAAACCTGGCGGTCATCGAAAAGATATGCCGTGAACATGCTGACCGGGAAATCGACATTGACTTTTCAGACGGTGAAACGGAAACTAAACAGGTGGAAGCGGTTAAACTGAAAACGGACACACTGAGACAGCAGTTGCTCAATCATCCTTTGGTTGCTGATGCAGTAAATATTTTCAATGGCACAATCGATGAGATTAAAATCAAATAGGAGGAGACGCCGATGAAAGGCATGGGAAACATGATGAAACAGGCCCAGAAGCTTCAATCCAAAATGCTGAAGATGCAGGAGGAAATGGCTGACAAAACCGTTGAGACAAGTGCAGGGGGTGGCATGATAACCGTTGTGGCCAATGGGGCCCAGCAGATTGTCACCATAAATATTGAAAAAGAGGTTGTTGATCCCGATGATGTAGAAATGCTTCAGGATTTAATCCTTGCAGCAGTCAATGATGCATTGGCCAAGTCCCAGGAGATGGTATCTTCGCAAATGGGGAAACTTACAGGCGGTATGAAAATCCCAGGCATGATGTGATGCAATACTATCCCGATTCGATTCAGAAATTGATCAAGAACCTATCCCGGTTGCCTGGTATAGGGCATAAAACGGCTGAACGGTTGGCCATGCATATTCTCCGTCAGCCGGAAAATGATGCCCGGCAGCTGGCGGATAGTATTGTCAGTTTGAAAAAGCGGCTGCGGCTTTGTTCTCGCTGTTTTGCACTTAGTGATGATTTGTTTTGTCGGGTTTGCAGGGATTCTACCCGCAGCAGCGAGCTGGTTTGCGTGGTTGAACAGCCGGCAGATATGGCATCTATCGAGAAATCGGGTTCCTTTAAAGGCCGATATCATATCTTAAGTGGCGTTCTGTCACCCATGGATGGTATCGGACCTGACGACATACGAATTGCTGAACTGGTGGAACGGGTGGAAAAAGAAGATATCAAGGAGATTATTTTGGCCACCGGTACGAATGTTGAGGGGGAATCTACGGCCGCATATATTGCTCAAATATTGGCCAACCATCCGGTGAAAGTGACTCGCATTGCATCTGGTGTACCTATGGGGGGTGACTTGAAATATGTAGACCAAGTTACGCTAAAAAGGGCAATGGAGAGTCGGCATGGCATCTGATCAGAAAAATAGTTGTAGCGGCCTGTTCGATTGCACCCTTTGTGGTGATTGCTGCAAAGGATTCGGGGGAACCTATCTTACAAAAGCGGACATTGATACGATTTCTCGATACAT
>DAOWNV010000231.1 GCA_030642405.1 Desulfosarcina sp. | reverse complement strand
GTTTTTTCCTGGCTAGGCGATCCCTATGATTTTCGCTTTGATTTTTCCGATGCATCACGGCAGGTCTGCACCGAAGTGATCTATCGCGCACTGGATGGCAAGGGGGGCATCACATTTACTTTAACCAAACGGGCCGGCCACGAAACATTGAGTGCGGATGATATCGTCCGATACCATATAGCGTCGGAGTCGAGGCTATTCGAGTTCATCCTGTTTGCCGAAAAAAATCCGGAAGCCCAACACCATGAAGCCGTAATCCTTGAGGGGGTGGAAGGAGAGCGTCGAATTAAAAATCTGCTGGCAGGCATATAAATTCCAATCCAGCCATTAAGGGCCGGAGACATTGAATCGGCCATCGCTCTATGGTTCAGCGCGATGAGTGTGTTCAATGTGTGGCCGGATTTGCGGTTGCATCGAAAAATCATTGTTATCGATGATACAATCGGCTATACAGGCGACTTTAACACAGCAGAAAAGAGCAAGCTGTAATGATAAAGGACTAACTCTTTCGATACCGCCCTTATGTTTCTGACAACAGACATCTGAAAGGAGAAACGAAAAATGAGTAAAGAAAAAGTAAAACACCTGAACGGCGTGTTTGCCTCTGTTTTTGCCCACGCTGGCCGTCTAACAAAGGAAGAAGCAAAAGAGATAAGCAACCTTGCAGATCATGAATTCGATAAAGCATATGAAAAAGCCGCGATCATTACCGATAAAGTCATGCAGACCGACGGTAACAAGATGGATAAGTTTTTGGAGCATTTTGCAGAAGAAATTGAGAAATACACAGAGCACTACGGTGGAAAGTTGTTCGAGTAGGCGTCTTGGCTATGGCGATCTTAACGGGTTTACCCTGGAGCAGAAAAATATTCCGGGGCCTGAAAAAAGAAATTGCACATTCTTTTCCCGGTCATTTGTGCGTTTATATTCCATGCTCCGGCGCCGGCCCTGCACCATGAAACAAATCCAAGCGGCATTTGGACTACACATCAACGAGGTCTCCAAAATCCTCAGTTACCTTATGCAACGTAATCAGATTCGTTCCGATTCAAGAAACCAAGAGGTGTATTACCGGTTTAATTAAAAAAAAATTGAGCAATGTCATCATTAAGGGTCATTTTGAAACTTGGGAGGTGAGAGTATCTGCGCCCTATTCGTTTCTTCGCTTGCGCACCGGGGTTCGCGAATAATCCGGCCGTTGAAGAAAGTGGTTAGGGTCTTCATCCTCCCGGTTGGTATAGTAGACATCTCCACCGGGCGTTGTCCAGCGGTAGAGAAAGGCATCCGTATCTACTTCGATTTCTTTGGTATGGGGATTGACATACTCCTCTTGCCCGGTCAAAACGAGAAAGTTATCGTTCATTATCTCTTCGCGGTTGATGGTCGTGTGTGAGACGATTTCCCGATCGATGCGTTGGATTTCGTCAAAGACTTGCATGACGATTCGAGCACGTTCCCGCTGTCCTTCAGCCTCCTTGAGAACCCATTGCGGATTGAATTTGATCGAAAAGCGCATCACGTCCATAACCGGTCGCCATTGTTCGAATTCCGCCGCCGGCGCCCGAAAGGCCAACGTGCGGGTGTTTTTCCAGGTCATCGCCGCCCGCATGTCCACAATACCGGTTAACATCACCTCCCGATAGGTTGTTCCATCCTCGGTGTATTCATATACCGCCCCGGCAGCATCACACTGAAAGGTCATGCCTCCCAATCCGATCCGGGTGAGTAGTTGGTTGGTATAGGCAAGTCCGCGATTCATCGATTTGATTTCGCCGGAAAGGCGGTTGATTTTGACGATGTTGAGCTGCTCGGCCTTCGTATGATGGGTATGGATGAGATGGGTCAAATGGGTGGGTGCATCGGGCAGGGCGCGCACCTCAGCCCCCTGGTAGTAGCTGCCTGGCGGGAAAAAACCGCCTCCGATATCGGTATGGGCGTGCACGATATCCGGAAAGATCCGAAAGACCGCCGTCCCCCGTGCATCACTCATCAACAACCAATCGCATTTGGCCTCCATGGCATTAAATGGACCGCCCGCCTGTGCCGCATTTACCCGGAAAATGCCGCCCCGGTTCAGCCACCCGCTGGGTGCCAAGATGGAAAAAGCGGATTCGTTCGGTTCATTAATGCGCTCGAAAGACAGGCCGCTTCCCTTACCGGCATCAGCGGTTACCGAATGCACAGCCAAACAGGAAAAAAGAAACAAACCAAGCCCTATGCGTTTCATTTTGGTTGCCATGAGCAGACTCCTTTATTGAATCCGGGGATCCTGATGCCGGATTTTTTCGACGAGTATATGGATCAGCGCGTTACTTACTGTAGCGAATTGCCCCTTTGTTCATGGAAAAACAGTCCTTGGTATGCCGCCGGGGGACGATCAACAGGTGCCCGTCGGTCACCGGACTGTATTGCTTTACTTTTAACCGAATCCCGTTGAATACTAAACAATGGAACCAAAATATCGACAAATGTACCTGAAAATTTTATAGGGCATATCGAAGATAGTGATTAATATATTTTGATGTACATTTTTTCCGGTACTACACAGCTTAAAGTCCGATTGAAACTTGTTACCACATGAAGGACACGCCATAAGCATCCCACCAATTTTATCAGGAAATCGCAACAGTTGACCACATTGTGGGCACTTTTTTACTAAATCATCAGCCATGGTTTGGTTAGACCTATCTGAATACATTCAAGATCAATTGGTAAGAGGATGTCTTTGAATTAATTGGGTCCGGACTTTTTTCTCGCCGTTTTCGTATAGGCGATCTCCTCGAAAAGGTGGCAATTCAACCGGTAATGAAGCTATGAGCCTAAAGACAATACTGGTTGTTGTCAATAAAATAAGTTGGTTAGTGATATGTGGTGGTGCTTTTATATCGGAACCGTGGTTGACGTTCCCCGTCATTCGGCTTGTGTTTCACTTCAACCCTCCTCCATCTGACTGGGCTTGGGGACAATCATAAACTATTTGCAAATTCCGGTAAAAAACCGTGCAGCAGCGCTGCTTCACCGGGACCGACAAAAATTTCCCATTCGGGTAAGGCGTTTTCCAATTCGGCTTTGAACTCGGCGTTTCTTGCGGAGATGACAAGCTTTTTATGATCTACCCGTTCTTCCAGCTTGCATTTTTCGATAAATTGGATCGTACTCGCCGCATTGAATTTTCCTTTTTGGGTACTGCGCAGGCAGTGATGGCACCAGCACATGATGTCCGGCTCCTCAAGGCGTTCAATGCAAAGAAAAACGGGTGTGCGTGAGGTTTCCGCCGCCAACGTAAGATTGTAGTAGGTCAGCGCCCAGGCAGATGCCAGAAGAACGGGCGCGTTTCGATCCGGATTTCCGATTTCGTAAACACCCTCCGGGGCCATATAGGGCTCCTGAGGATCGCTGAACAGTTCCATCCTTTCCAGAAGAAGCGGAAACAGGCTCTCCCCCTGAAGGTCGGACAAAACAACGATACCTGCGTATTTGGAAATAAACTGTGACGCAATCAGTGTTTCCATGGACAAGTTTTGAGCCATTTCGCAGGGAAATGTGATCGTTGGAAAACCTAATGGTTTTATGTTTGCGTGAACGGAAGCCCTTCGAATGTGGACCTGGTCTGCAAATGCCTGCCGCAGGGTTCTTGCCCCGGAATCCAGAACGATCTCTTTGACGCCGGCATCCATCAGTCGGGTGGAGATGTCGATAAGTTCCTCCAAACCATCTGCTTTTACAGCCAAAGGACACGAATGTTCCATGGATAGCGCCGTCATTCGTTCGGCATTATCCCTGGTAGCGGCGTAGATGAGCGGTTTTTGTTCGGCACAACACTGCAAACCCATGGACATGACATCTGGATCCTCGCTCATTAGAATGAGTTTAGCATCGCTGCCTGCTTTAACTTTTTCAATCAAACCGACAAATTTTTGCGCATCTGCTGCTTCGTTTTTAATGGCCACCAGGTCCGCCTGCAGGTTGATTCCCAGTCTGCGATATCGAAGCTTGCAGAACCGCTGCAGTCCGGCATCCACCTGTGAATCATCCATGGTGTCGGTAACGAGGGTGGCAAGCGCGGTCGGGTTGTTGAACCGTTTCTCGTGACGGAACATGACAGACTCACCCCCGACTTTCAGCGGCTTTTTATTGTTGCCGATGGAAACGATGGCAACGGGGGGGGCATCCGTCTGTGCCAATTTTTCCTTATCCTCGTCGGAAATAAATGGGCAGGCCGAAAGCTCGATTTTGCCGGCGGAAAGGCTCATGGCAAATGCGATGCAGGTGGGCAGCCCGCATTCACGGCAATTGGTCTTGGGTAATAATTTGAATATTTCCATCCCTGTCAATGCCATCTGCCATTTCCTCCTTGGAATTTTCGTAGGTGTTAAAAAAAGTTTTTTTAAGAAACGGATTTTTGAAAAACATCCAGCAACTGTTGTACGGCCGTGACGGCGGGCAAACGTCCGTTTGCCACTGCTGCCTCGATTTTCGGCAAAGTACGGATAATGTCCGGATTTCTGTAGAACCTGGCCTTAAGATGTTCACGGATCATGTCATGCACCCATTTTACGGTCTGCTCCCGGCGAAACTGCCGGAATACACCCGAAGCCGTCGTAGTCTTCCTGAATTTCCCGATGGTTTTCCATATGTCGGTGATCCCTTCTCCGGTGAGAGAAGAACAGGTGTATGCATGCGTGGTCCATCCTTCGGTGGCCGGCTGCAGGTAGTGGAGCGTCCGTTCGTACTCCGATCGGGCATGGCGGGCGGCATTCTTGTTTTTTCCATCG
>DAOWNV010000095.1 GCA_030642405.1 Desulfosarcina sp. | reverse complement strand
GCCAGGTTTCCAGTTTATTTGCGGTCGTCTCGGCACTGAGGGGCAAGGCGCTTCCCAGTAATAAAAAAAATAATGTCAGGTATAGGACCACAGCAGAGAGCATGCGTATCTGTTTAAAGTTGTATTTGTTCATTTCTCGAAGTCGATGAAGTGAAGGGTTCATATTCAAAGCTCTATGCTCTTTGTTAAGTAGCACCGATACGGGTACGAATCAACCCGGAGATCGGAAAAGTTGAATACGAAAAAGAAGTAACCCCATGTTCAGGCATACTGTTTGAGGGTTTCCAAATAACCAGGATAACAGGACAAATAAAAGGACAGGGCCCGCGGAAAATCCTGGCCGAGAACACCATCAATGAACATCTGGCTGATTTCACGCTTGCGCAAAAGCGTCATCTGAGACGTAATCAAAATATGGCGCTCTTCCTCCGGGAGGATGCTCAAAAGCTGCATAAAAGCACTGCGGGCACGGGGCTGATACATCCAGAAATAGAGTAAATCAAGCGCGTGAACAAAAATGATTTTTTCCATATCGCGAGCTTCGGCATTAGCCCGTTTGCGGTACTGGGACGGCTTATCGAGAATTTCCAGCGTGCGCGACTCCGGGAAAAGCAACTCCAGTCGCGCGTAGATGTCGAGAAGTAGCGATAATTTCTTGCGGTATTCCCGGGAACGCAATTGAATGTTTTTAAAACGATCCGCCGTGCCTTCGATGATGCCTGCCACCATGTCGGAAGCGGCCTTGCTGATCACGGCCGCCCATTTCTGCAAAATGAGGGCCGGAGCGCCTATACCCGCAAAAATCAGCAGATAACTCAGGACGACGTTCAACAATATTGCGAGGGGGATGGAGAGAATACTACGAAAAAAATTACCGAGGACTACCCCGCGCGGCAAGCCCCTAAAAACATTGTGACTGCACAGGTAGATCCCGTTGGTAAGGGCCATAAAAGTATAGAGGGCGACCGGCTGGGTGGTGGTAATGTGAAATACATGATCCAGAATCACCGTCTTAGCCAAAAAATCCAGCAGCGGTACCGAAAAACCCGTAAAAAGAAGCGAGTCGGCAATCCGATCCCAGCTGATATAGGCGTTCCAGCGCAAAAGAGGTGATCGACGCAGGCCACCTCCACCCAGCACGGATTGCAAAATATTGCGAAGGCCTGTGATGCCGAACCAGATAAACGCCCCGCAATAAGCCAGCAGCCACCAGTCTTTGGTCAAGGCAAAGGTTGCAAAGGCCGGAATAAAACCGATCAACACCTTGATGCAGTTTCTCAGGTTGGAGTTGAGATAGGTCCAGGACAAACGTTGCCGCGTTTTTTCCTCGGCCGGCGGTGTCAACCGCAACTGATTGTCGACCGTCTTTTGCACCCCGCCTAAAGTGACTATATTGCCATCCGGCGTCATGCTGGAGGCATCGCCCTGGACCGCCCAATCGACAACTCGGTCATAGCCGAGATGGCGTAAGCCCGGCAGCCAGGCACTTAAGCGATAGGCCGGGCGACGATTGTCGTTGGCTTCCTTGCGAGGCACCAGCGTTTCACGCTTATGAACAGGAATCCGCACGGGAATCATGGCGCGACCGGCCCCAATATCCCGTTTAATCCGGCCCCACGTCCTTCGCGGCAAGCTATCGATCACGGCCAAGCCCATGCCGTGGATACGAAACGCTCTCCCTGCGGAATCACTGCCGATCCGCGCTTTGAGGGGTTTACCCTTGTACAACGCTTGGAGGCCAACGATATCATGCAGGATATAAATGAGTTTTTCGACCTGTTTGCGCTTGTCCGGATCCTCACCGGAAGTCTCCTCCACCGATGAGATGATATCAAGGATAATTCGCTTTAGGGCTATCGGGTTCTGTTCATTGATGGTTTTTTGAAGTCGACTGATGGCATCAATATGGACGGTTTCGGCCTTGGCCCAGTCTTTAAGGTTAAAGATTTCCAGGCGAGAAATCATTCCGTTGCAATCATAAATCAACTCAAGGACATCTTCCACTCGCAGATGAGTCAGGTTCAAGGTGATGCGGTAGCCCGATTGCAGAATCGCCAGACGGTCCAACAGTTGGCTGGGCGAAAGCTTCAACAGAGATGGTACATGTTCGTTGTCAATGGGCTGCATGGGTTGCGGGATGCCGGAATTGTTAGATGGCTTGAGGTAGCTCGCCAGCGCTTCCAGATCCCGCTCATTCCATTTTTCAAACCATTGGACAATTTCTTTCCGGGTGGTGGCATCGGCCTCTTGATAACGCTTTTTCAAAAGCTCGGCTTTTGTATGCAATGCCGCCAGCATTTTCTGATGGATAAAGGATTCCAGATGCAGGATCGACCGCTGCCCCGTGCCGACAAACGCCAGAAATTCTTTTATATCGATCGGGGCAAGCCCCATTTCGTATTGATTGTTGAAGTGCGCCAGGTGAGTCGTGTTGAAGGCCTCCAATATCGCCATAACGTAGGCCTGCTGGTAACGTGAAAGAACACGCCCTTCCTGCATCAGATCACTGACCGCCGGCTCCTCCAGGAAGCAGAGAAAAGATTGGACATCGGCAAACCCCCGAGGGGTCCAGATAAGCTTAACAAATCTATCACGAAAACGCGCCGGGAATTCGATCCCGATACGGACATCGATATCCAGAATTTCGGCCGCTTCCAATAATTCGGCGGCAAATCTTGGCTCGATATAATTATAATACACCACCTTGAGGCGTCGGATTCCCTTGATCCAGGCGTCCATGATCAGATGGGTGGTTGACTTGCGACCTTTAGTATTGACGTCATGGACATGGTCGTCAAACGTTACCTGATTCCACTCTTCCGGCATTTCCAGAAGATGGTAGCGCAACAGTTGCTTGCGCACGATACGTGGTTGCCCTGATGCCGTAATGCGAAAATCATGGGCCAGCTCGAGCTGGCGATAGTGATCACCACGGGTCCGAACCAGTTCTTTCATGATCTGCAGCAATACTCGGGCCGTATTCTTCGGCATGGATCCTTCGGCCGTGTCCAGCACCTCGTCTTTCAGGGAGCGCAAAGCACTGAGGCGCTCATCCAATCGACCGACTTCGAGGGAGGTTAGGAGATGAACCATGGCGTATGCAATCCGCAAACTTCTTGATTCAACCAACTCCTTGATACCATGGGGATGAAAATAGCCGTAGTATTGCTTCCTGGCGTAGCTCAGGTCTTTATCTTGCCGAAGGACGGCACCGATAATTTCGATGAGTTCATTGTCACGCCGGTCGAACAGCAGACGCGACACCGGGGGCGGAGCACCAACAGGATCAGCGAACGCATTGATCGCAGGCGGTTTGTCTATAGATCCTTCTTCTCTATGCATGTCTTCCATATTATCCAGGACGGGAACCCACTCAAACAAGACGAATGGCTTACCATTTAGCCGACACCACACTACCAGCAGTTTCAAAATATCAAACCGCATTCAACTATAGTAAAAAACAATGTAGCAATTTTAGAGCAATTCGACAAGGTCCCTGCGGTTACCCTGTCTCTGTATCTCTGTTGTCTTGATTCGTATTCACAGGTGTGATAGAGCACCACCATAGATATTTAAAAAACCATATTTGGTACTAACCGTCGAGGAAAACTTGGAACGCTCAACGGCGATAGATCGTGCGTTCGACGTCATAGAACTCATAGCAGCTTCTCAAGCGGATCTGCCCTTTTCGCTGATTCTTGAGGAATTGGACATTCCAAGACAGTCACTCGTCAGAATTTTAAACACCCTTTGCGATAGAGGTGTTATTGATCGCACAAATCGAAGGGGATTCTATAAATTGGGTATGATAACCCATAAAACCATCGAGTTGAAGGACAAGCAGCGAATTGGGAAAATGGCTATGGAAGCCGCGAGGAAAATATCAAAAAAATCGGTGGAATAACCGAAGACGATTTGTGAAATAACGAAAAAGCATGAATAAAAATTTTAGAGTTCTCAAAACAGTATAATTAAACCTGGAGTTGTTATGAAGCAGTTTTTCAGTCCATCATCATTGGCTGTTTTTGGTGTGAGCAGTGCGCCCAAAAATCTAGCTAAGTCCATTGTTAGAAACTGCCTGGATATGGGGTTTAAGGGCAAAATATATCCTGTAGGGAAAAATAGAGGAACGATTTTCGATCAGGAAATCATAACCGATCCAACGACACTACCTTCGGACATCGATCTTGCGGTTATCCTTGTTCCTTCCCATTTGGTTGCGAAAACGATGGAAATCTGTGGTCGCAAGGGGATACGGCACGTAATTGTTTCCACAGGAGGATTCAGTGAATTTAAGGACGAGGACAATCAAGCTGAAAACGATCTCCTCAAAATGGCAAAGAAGTATCAAATTCAGTTCATCGGTCCTAACTGTATCGGTACGATCAATACCAATTCCGGATTGTGCACACCTTTCAACCCGCTCAACACCAATAGCTTCAAAAAAGGAAAAGTAAGCATAATTGCACAAAGCGGAGGAGTTGCTAATCAGACCGCCACTTATTTTTCAGAAGAGCATATCGGGTTTTCAAAGATTATCAGTGCCGGCAACAAACTGGATGTGGATGAGCTGGATCTTATCGAATACCTGATGGAAGACAAGGATACCGAACAGATTCATCTTTACCTGGAAAGTATTGAAAATGGGAAAGGAATTATAAACCTGGCGAAAAAATCCCCAAAGCCGATCGTTCTGTTCAAATCCAATGTGAGCCGGACGGCCGCTGAAGTGGCCAAATCACATACAGCGGCACTTGCCAATAACGACCGGGTTGTGGAAGGCGCTTTAAAGCAAGCTGGAATTATCCGGGTGCGCAGTATTCACGAAATGACCGTCTGTGCAAAAGCACTTCGCCTGCCACCGCTTAGAGGCAACCGGCTGGTGGCCATATCGCTTTCAGGTGGTTTTTCGGTGATTCTTGGCGATGCATGTGAATCCTTCGGTTTTGTTTGTCCAAAGCTACCCTCAGAGTTGATTCGAAAGGTTGAGAGCTATCGGAGAGGAGGCGTCATACGTATGTCCAATCCAATGGATTTCGGTGATGTCCACAGTGTTGATGTCCTGTTGGAAACCGTTAAGCAATGCCTGGCTTTGGATTACATTGACGGTATTGCCCTTTCTTTCATATACAGCCCGGAAATGGTCAGAATGATAGATGTTGAGTTCTCACGTCCAGGAATGCTTTTGAAGTCAATCCGGACTATCAGTCATGAGGAAGGGAAACCGATAGGGCTCAGTTTTTTTACTGAAAGGGTAAATATCGAGCAGCTTAAAGCGGACAATTCCTACCCGGTCTTCAACGATACCTTGGAGAGTATTCAGGCCTTGTCACTGTTACGGGACTACACAGCACGGAAAAAGCAGGGGTCGCAGCAGCTGTGAGGATCCCAATCAGGATTCTTAGAGGCCCTTGCCGTCCAAACGCCGGCTGGTGCCAAAATAATTTTCAAAAACCGCTTTGCAAACAACTGATATTCAACAAATAATTAAACATCGTAAGGGATATGGAAATGGACTTTAAGCTTACCCAGGAACATCAGATGCTTCAAAAGGCGGTTCGTGAATTTGCCCAAAAAAAAATAGCACCAAACGTGGAAGAGTGGGATGCGAACCACTATCTTCCTGTTGAAGAAGTGATTCGGCCAATGGGAGAGTTAGGCTTTTTCGGTGCAACCATTTCAGAAGAATACGGTGGCGAAGATATGGGATTTCTGGCCGCCTGCATCATTACAGAGGAGATTGCCCGTTTTTCCAGCTCGCTGCGTGTTCAGTACAATCTTCTTGGGCTCGGATGCGCTCATCCGATCTACCTATACGGCACGGAAGCTGCCAAGAAAAAATATGTTCCCAAACTGTGTAGTGCTGAATATCTGGGTGGATTTGCCATTACCGAACCGGATGCCGGATCTGACGTAATGTCTATTGAGACAACCGCCGAGGATGGCGGTGATCACTGGATCTTAAACGGTTCCAAGACCTGGATCTCCAATGCCAGCGTGGCGGACGTAATTGTCTTGTATGCGTACACCGACAAGTCGAAAGGGAGCAAGGGGCTCTCAGCCTTCATCGTCGAATTGAAAAATTTTCCCGGTATCGAGACCTCCGATCTCGAAAAACTTGGATCTTTCTCGTCACCTACGGGAGAAATTTTTCTTAACAATGTACCGGTTCCCAAGGAAAATATACTCGGCAAGCCGGGTGATGGGGTCAAAATCGTCTTCAGTTCACTGAACAATACACGGATTTCAGCAGCTGCCGGTGCTGTTGGGTGTTCACAGGCCTGTCTGGACCTAGCCGTTAAATACTGCAAGGACCGTAAACAATTCGGCAAAGCAATTGGTCAGTTCCAGATGAACCAGGACATGATTGCCCAAATGTCTGCGGAAATTGCCGCCGCCCGGCTTTTGGTTTATCAAGGTGCCTGGCAGAAGGATTGCGGCAATACAAACAATGGCCTCGATGTCGCCCAGGCAAAATACTTTGCCGGTGAAGTGGCCATGCGTTGTGCCAATTATGCCATGCGAATCATGGGGGCTTACGGATATTCTACCGAGTATCCGCTGGCCCGTTATTATAGAGACATTCCAACTTATGTCATCGTCGAAGGTTCTGCGAATATCTGCAAGATGATCATCGCCATGGATGAGCTTGGTGTACGCAAGGCGAACCGTTGATACTCTTTGTCAACAAACGACCGGTTTTATACGACCGGGAGAATAAGACAGTAACTATTATTCAAGATGGCGGAATCCCGGTATATCCGACACCGGTTAGGGCAGCAAGGGCCATGGCGGCCCTATGGCAATATAAAAAAATACAGAACAAACTAAATGGTTGATCAACAAAGGAGGAGTGAATGAAATTAATAGACGATGCAATTAGGCAAGGACAAACCACACTTTCGGAGTATGAGTCCAAACAGGTACTGGCGTCTTACCGCATACCGGTTACCGTTGAGGAATTGGTGGACAACGCACAGGACCTTATCAAGGTCGCCGCTAAAATCGGCTACCCAATCGTTATGAAAGGCTGCTCGGCGGACATTTCTCATAAAACCGAAAAAGGTTTGATCCGGGTGGATGTCAGAAACGAGGAAGAAGCCACATCAGCGTTTAA
Source organism: Desulfosarcina sp. (assembly GCA_030642405.1). GTDB lineage: Bacteria > Desulfobacterota > Desulfobacteria > Desulfobacterales > Desulfosarcinaceae > Desulfosarcina. The sequence continues at coordinate 1,850 of DAOWNV010000095.1, read as the reverse complement.
AGAGATTACCGCCGCCATGGATGGCGCCGACAAGTCGGTACTGGTTCAGCAGATGGTCAAAGGACAACGCGAACTGGTGGTTGGCTTGACCCGTGATCCCCAGTTTGGTCCCTGTGTAATGTTCGGTCTGGGTGGGATATTCACCGAGGTGTTAAAAGATATCACATTTCGTGTCGCGCCTTTGGAAAAACGAGATGCATTAGAGATGATGCAGGAAATCAAGGCCAATAAGATCCTGGAAGCAGTACGTGGTATGGAGTCGGTCGATAAAGATATGCTGGCCGAGATTCTGATTACGGTGGGACAGATCGGAATGGAAAATGAGGCAATCAAGGAGATAGACATTAACCCGCTAATCATAAATGGGAACAAACCCATCGCTGTGGATGCTTTGGTCGTATTGGAAGCATAACAGGTTTAGGGCACCTGGCACAAATTATTCCACATCCTGTAGGTTTTTTTGACCGTCTACTTTCATTACACCCACCGGCACATATATAGATATGCACCGGCGGGTGTGTCTTGTAGACGGAAAAAAAACCTGCGTATGCTCATAATAGCTCGGTTAAGGGTATCAGATCCCCCCTTCTACTCGTTTTCGATCCTCTTCAACCTGATACTGCGGAGTTTCAAAACGCTGTTGTCGAACATCTCCTGCAAGAGTATCTCCTTCTAACCAGGAGTCATGCTCATCCCACTTATGAGAAAGTTTCATGACCTCACCCGGACTCTTTAATGTTTTAAAAGCATCAAGCGCCTGTATGAGAATATCATGCTGTAATGAAGGTTCATTTGGTTTGCCTGTTGTGTGTCCCAGAGGAAAATCTAAAAAAACGGTTCGAGGGGGATTTACTGATTTTATAACGTCAAGTGCGCTGCTCATACAAAGTGTTGATATACCGGCAGATTCTACATAACGGGCAATCAGTCCGACCGACTGATGGCATACCGGTCAGACAGGAACAAAAAGAACAGCATCCACCTTCTCTTCCAGCAGACGATCTGTAATGGCCGGCACCAGTTCCTCGCGAACGCGACGTGAAGAATAGATTCCACCCATAAATGTATAGGCATGATCAGCCAGTTCACCAATGACTCCCTCTGAAACAAGACCTCGAAGGGTATCAATAGGAAACACAACATTTGGATCATTGCGTGCATCGGTGAGATCATAAGCAAAATGTGTGGCTCGTAAATCAGATTTTTTTACATCCTTGGGAATCGAACGAAAGGAGGTGTCATCCTTGTAATGGAATGCAACTTGCCCGGTTACATAGATTCCACCAGATGCGACTAAACCCAAACGGCATTTTGAAAGGGGTTTTGAAAGGGGTTTAAAGGGTGGCAACTCATCATTTGCAACCCATTTATACGGGGGATAGCCTAACTTTTCATAGGTTTCACGAGTCGCTGTCATATATTCAATTGGCATAGCTTTTACCTCCACTAAATTTTCAAGCAAAATTTAAGCATTTATTATACCTCATAAGCCCTTTTATCAAGTTTTTTTATAAGTGTCGAATCAGTTGCCATATCCTTGATAGCCGGACAATCTACCATAGTTGAATTGGAGCAGAATGAATGATCTCTTGGATAAAAAATGGGAAATAGACTTTACTGTCCCAATAAGGAATTTCGTTCATTTTCCGTAAATATCCGAACCTTGCCGAACAACCCGTCATAACCGGGAAAAAAAGAAACATTGTTTCTTCGCATGCGATCAATTGTTTCGGCCAATAGCGGTACACTGGATTTTTCAAGCTCCTCTTTTTCTAAAAAGTGAAGAATACTGAACTCACTTCCTAAATTTTCCAGAAGGTCCACATAGGCTCGTTTTACTTTCTTCGATT
>DAOWNV010000036.1 GCA_030642405.1 Desulfosarcina sp. | reverse complement strand
TGGCATGGACCGTATCGCCGCCGGACTCGTTGGGGATGGTTCGGAATGTTACGGTTTTGATGATAAAATATCCCGCGATCACGACTGGGGGCCCGGATTTTGTGTCTGGCTCCTTCGGGAAGACTATAAAAAATACGGACACCGACTCCAGTATGCCTACGACATGATGCCGGATATCTATGAAGGATACGGCCCCAGAAAAACAGGTCAATGGGGCGGCAGACGTGTAGGAGTTTTTGAAATTACTGAGTTCTATCAGACGTTTATCGGCATGGACCATACTCCTGAAGATTTAGACGAGTGGTTGATGCTCCCTGAGAATGCCTTTGCGGCATGCACGAACGGTAAGATCTTCATGGACGGTCCAGGTGAGTTTACCAATTTTCGGAACAAGCTGTTGTCATTTTATCCAGACGACGTTCGCCGCAAGAAGATCGCTTCCCGATGCATGACGATCGGTCAGTCAGGTCAATATAATTTTCCACGTCTTGTCAGCCGAAAGGAGTGTTACGCCGCCCGGTACGCCGAAGTCAAGTTTGTCGCTGATGCGATCTCATTGGTCTTTCTCCTGAATCGTTGTTACACACCTTTTTATAAGTGGATGCACCGTGCGCTGAAAACCCTGCCGATACTCGGCGCAAGGATGCATGACCAGATTTCTTATCTTACGGCGGAACAGGACTTTGACAAAATGCAGGAGCTTATCGAGAGCATCAGCTCTTTGCTTATTGAAGCGCTTGTTCGCCAGGGGCTGAGTAGCGGTACGAGCGGTTTCATCACGGATCATGGTCCGGAAGTGCAAAAGGGGATACAGGACCAGAGCTTGCGAGAAAGAGACGTATGGATCGGATAAAAAAAAATATTCTGATAATCGGTGGCAGTTATTTCTACGGAAGGGTCTTCACGGAAACGCTCGCCCGCGACGGCGGATATCGAATCCGCATCGTCAATCGAGGAAACAACCCCTTAAACATCGCCGGAGTCGAAGAAATGGTCTGCGACCGGACAGACATGCCCGGCCTGAAAAAATGTCTGTCGAAAGTCAAGTGGGATGCGGTGGTCGATTTTTGCGCATATACACCCAGAGATGCGCAATGTCTATTGTCTGCGTTGAACAAGAGGTTCGTCAAGCACTATATTTTGATCAGCACAGCCTCGATATATCGGCCAACCCTGGACCTGCCCGTTACTGAAGGAAGCGCGAAACTGACCGGACCGCAGCCCGAACTTGGTCCTGCGGCCCGATACGGTTATGACAAGGTGCTGACTGAACAATTCGTGACCGCCCATTGTCGGCAGCATCGTATACCGTATACGTTCCTGCGGCCGTCAATTATCTATGGGAAATACAACTATGCACCCCGTGAAAGCTATTTTTTTGATTTGATCGCCGGGGGAAAACCCGTGGTTCTGTTGGAAGGTGATCTTCCCCTATTCCAGTTTGTTTCCGTATGGGACGCCGTCGATATTTTGCTTTTATGTATCGGTAATCCAAAGGTGTTCAACCGTGCCTTTAACCTCTCCGGACCGGAACTCGTTTCCTATGGAAGATTCATCGAGGTCATAAAATCAGTGACCGGTCTGGAAATGCCGATCCGGAATATGAGCGCGACCGCCATCGACGAGCAAAGGATTCCCCTTCCGTTTCCCTTGAACGGGCACCTCATCTATTCCGGTTTACAGGTAGGGCAAACCCTTGGCTTTTCGTACACCCCATTTTCGGAAGGGATAAAAAGAACGTGGGAATGGTACCGACAATCAAAAACATGAGGGCTAAAGAGGAGGAATAAATATGCAAAAAAACAAAATCATCGAACAAATACTCGACAAAGAACTGAAGATGTTCACCAGCGTACAGGCCGACCAGCCTGCACCCTGCCAGGACGATGCCGACGGGTTCAAGGCATTCCGATCCGCCCAGTTTCAGGCGTGGTCGGCAGGAACGCTTGAAAGCTATCTCCAAGATCTCGAGAAGGCCGAGTCCGATGGCTTGAACCTGATGACGCTCAAATACGCACGGATGGAAAACAAGATCCAACCTATTAATGAAAACCCCCAGGTCATACAGATGATCTGGGAGATGGTGTCCATTCAATTGGGCTGGCAAAAGGAGATGATCCAAAAATATCCGTCCATCATGGCACGCGGCCGACCAATTGAGGACGTGTCCGGTTCTTCTGCAATGACATCGTTTGGAAACTATCTATCCTGCGAACTTGACACCTATTCACAAATGACACTCACCTATCTCTTCCATGACATCATGAACTGCCACAGCAAAAAGGAGAACATGTCGAAAATAATTTATGAAACAATGGTCAAGAACTTGGGATACGCATCTCTTGCCGAAGCAGAGGAAGAGGCCACATCCAAGCTAAAAACCCTGTAAGGGTAGACGCCGGTGACGTTGATTAGGACGGCTTTTTACAAAGTCGTCCCCGAACGAAATCGTTGTCCTACAAGATACAAGAGTCGCGTTTCCGGCGATTTTTTTTATTTCATCAATCAATTCTACAATGGAGCTATGACTATGGACGAAATGCTGAGCAACCGCATAGAAGCGCTTGAGGCCGCAAGGGCAAAGGTAAGAATGGGCGGCGGAAAGGAAAAGATCGAAAAACAGCACGCCAGGGGGAAGTTGTCGGCGCGTGAAAGGCTGGATATCCTTCTTGATCCCGGCAGCCTGATGGAAATGAACATGCTGACCGGTCATGCCCTCGGGTTGCCTGGTGACGCGGTCATTTGCGGAAGTGGAACCATTGACGGTCGCACTGTGTTTGTTTATTCCCAGGATCCGACGGTACGAGGTGGCTCAATCGGGATGGAACACGGGATTAAAATGTTTCGAACCGTGGAAAAGGCGCTTGAGTTGAAAGTGCCGTTTATCGGGCTCCACGATTCTCCTGGAGCGAGGCTGCCCAACGAAAAGGAGCTGGAAATACTGGGCATGGGAAAACGCTCGTTTTTTTCGAGTCTTTCCGAAAAGCACGGGGGTTCCATTTTTTACCCGAATACCATCGCTTCGGGGACAATTCCACAGATTTCGGCCATCATGGGGACCTGCGGAGGAATATCCGTATATTCACCGGCCCTTACCGATTTCATATACATGATCGATAAAAACAGCCACATGTTCATCACCGGTCCCGACGTGGTAAGAATGGTGACTGGAGAGGATATTTCCAAAGACGATCTTGGCGGTGCCCGCGTTCACGCCCAAAAAACCGGGTCATGCGATTTTCTCCACGCACAGGAAGAGGCCTGCCTGCTGGATATCCGACGATTGCTCGGTTTTCTTCCCCTTAACTGCGATTCTCCACCACCTGTGTACCAGCCTGGCGACGACCCGCAACGAATATGCCAAGAACTGAACGACATCGTCCCGTCCTCGCCCAACAAACCCTACGATATGCACAAGGTCATTCATACGATTTTGGACAACAACGATTTTCTGGAGGTTAAAAGGGACTTCGCCGGAGAGGTGATTGTGGGTTTCGGTCGCATGGACGGAAAAACTGTTGGGATTGTTGCCAATCAGCCTCAGGTCATGGCCGGTTCCATGACCACGGACAGCTCGGACAAACAGGCCAGATTCATTCGTTTCTGCGATTGTTTCGGAATCCCCCTGATTCTTCTGGTCGACACACCTGCCTACATGCCGGGATCCAATCAGGAGCACTCGGGCATCATCCGGCATGGGGCAAAGGTTCTTTACGCCCTTTGCGAGGCTACGGTACCACGAATTTCTTTGGTTTTACGTAAAGCGTACGGCGGCGGCAACCTCGGCATGGGTGTTCTCCCCGGACTCGGCAACGACATGGTGCTGTACTGGCCGATTGTGGAAACGGGTATTCTCGGTGCCGAACAATCGGTTATGCTTCTGTATGGAAGGAAACCCGGAGCGACAAAGGAATACATCGCCAAAAAACTCACCGAGTATCGGGAAACATACGCCAATCCGATTTACGATATTTCGTCCAACATCAATGTTCAGGATGTAATAACTCCTGCCGAAACCCGGAGCTACTTGATTCGCGCCCTTGCCGTCATGGCTGACAAGCGCCGGAAAAGGCATGGGAAGCGCCATGGAAACATTCCACTATAACCCATATCATTTGCGAAAAATATATGCTAAAGGAGGTATTCTTATTTTTATTGATTGAAGAGATAATAAAAAGAATATGAAATGAACATTATTATTTCAAAAGTTGAACTTCGCCGGATAGTGAAAAATGCAAGAAACGACGGAAAGACTATAGGCTTTGTTCCCACTATGGGGTTTCTTCACGATGGTCATCTGTCTCTCATTCAACGGGCGCGCAAAGAGAACGATATCGTCGTGACAAGCATTTTTGTCAATCCGACTCAGTTTGATCCCAACGAGGACCTGGATACCTATCCCCGTGATATGGAAAGCGACTGTGAACTGATGGCTTCAGCGGGTGTGGACATCGCCTTTTTCCCCACGGCGGAATCTATCTACCCTCATGGATATGCCACCTACGTCCAAGTGGAAGGAAATATGACCCAAGTACTTTGCGGTCGTTCGCGTCCAACCCACTTCAAAGGGGTCACCACGGTTGTCACTAAGTTGTTTCATATGGTTTTTCCGAACCTGGCCTATTTTGGGCAAAAGGACGCCCAGCAGGTGGCCGTGCTTAAACAGATGGTCGGAGATCTGGATTTTGACGTTAAAATCGTTGTTTGCCCCATTGTCCGTGAAGGTGACGGATTGGCGATGAGTTCGCGCAATTCTTATCTCACACCCGAACAGCGGACGCAAGCCCCCGTATTGCATCGCTCTTTGTGCAAAGCCAAAGAGATGATCGCCAATGGCGAACGCAGCGCAGCGATCATCAAACAAAATATTGAAAAAAAGATCGATGCTATCGGAAGTGCGGCTATTGATTATGTAGCGGTAGTAAATGCCCATACCCTCGAAACGATGGAAAGTCTTAAGGGTGAGATCCTCATAGCGGTGGCCGCTAAATTTGGCGATACACGATTGATTGATAATATCCAAATTGAGGTTTAATCAACATGTTTGTCAACATGTTAAAAAGCAAAATCCATCGAGCTACGGTCACCGATGCGAACTTGAATTATGTTGGCAGCATTACCATTGACAGTAAAGTGACGAAGGTTGCTAACATTTTGCCTGGTGAGAAGGTTCAGGTTGTTAACATCAACACCGGCGGTCGCTTCGAGACATATACGTTAAATGGCGAAGCTGATAGCGGGATTGTATGTCTAAATGGTGCTGCCGCCCGCTTGGTGCAACCAGGCGATAAAATTATTATTATTGCCTATTGTTGGATTGAGGAAAAAGAAGCGATTTCATTTAAACCAACAATTATTCTAATGGATGAAAAAAACAAGGCGAGCTATTGTCAATAAATGACCAATTTGTCCGCCCCCAAGACTATTGTTTGGGATTAGGGGCGCCGATGCTGTTGGTTAGAAAATCAATTAAAAGATCAGTTGTGGTTTTTAGATTTTCTAACGGCGGGAAGAGGTCGAGGACCGGTAAGTTGACGCTGGACAGCCGCATGCAATGGGTCATTGCACCGACAGAAAAATGAAGTCGCCACAACAGTACATCCTCCGACAACTCCGGTAGGGCTTCATTCATAATTTTGAAAAACAGGTCAAAAGGTTGTGTGAACTGGTTTATTAGAATAGTTCTGATAGTAGCGTCCTGTTCAAAAAAAGCCCGGCCCGCCAGCGCCATGAAATACTTCTTCCCCTTTAGTTTTGTTTGCAAGGTAAAAACAGGTTCAATATAGGCACGTAAAACGTCATTGGCCATGGGCCTGCAGCTTCTCCTCGCCGCATCCTGCCGAACGATTTCCAGCTGCTGCATACGCTGTTGGTTTATCGGGCCCATTCGGCGCTCGATAACCTTTTCGATAAGGGCCGCTTTAGAACCGAAATGATAATTGACCGCCGCCTGGTTTACGCCCGCATTAGATGCCAACTGCTGGATCGTTGTGCTCCGGAACCCATTAAGTGTAAAAAGATGTTCCGCTGCATCCATAATGCGGGTTTTCGTATCAGACCGTCGATTTTTTTTTGAATCCATTCTTGTCCGATTTATGGTTGCATTGTGATTTACTCAGCCCCACCGCCTAAGACAGCGTAAAGCCGAACCTGGCCGGCCAGCTTGCCCAAGCGCAGCGCGATCAGAATCTGCTCCTGAATATAAAGTGATCGTTGTGAATCCAATACGCTAAGATAGTCGTCAATCCCTATTAAATAGCGTTTATTTGAAAGCCTATAGGTTGCTGAGGCCGCACCCACAAGAGATTCTTGTGCCGCCACCTGTTGATTGATCGTGCCCTGTATGGCAAGGGCATCAGCTGCATCCCGAAAAGCCGTCTGGATGGCTTTTTCATACTCTGCCAGAATAATTTTTTGGTCAGCTTCACTGACCCGTAGCGCTGACCAGGTGCGGGCATCAAAAATCGGCATGATAATTCGAGGCGCAAAATTCCAGGTATTCGCACCGGAGGTGAACAGCCCGGATAATTCACCGCTTGCGGTACCAAAAGAAGCGGTTAAAGAGATTCGGGGAAAGAAAGCGGCCCGCGCCGCTCCTATAAAAGCATAGGACCCTTTAAGACGATGTTCTGCAGCTACAATATCAGGGCGGTTTAAAAGCACTTCGGAGGAGAGACCCGGGGAAATCTCTTCAGGCGGAATAATGCTGTTCAAGTCTGCCGGTAGGAGGCCTTCGGGCACCGGAGCCCCTGCCAAAAGGTTCAGCGCGTTTTGGTCCTGTGCCACCAGCTGCATATTGCGGGGGATATCTCTTCGCGCTGCGTCCACCTGGGTTTGCACACGATACAGATCAATTTCCGTCGCCAATCCATGTTGATAACTCTTCTGGATGAGATTATAGGACTCCTGTTGGGCTTTAAGGGTGGATTGGGCCAGTTTGAGGGTTTCCTTATCCGCGGCAAAGGTCAAATAGGCACGGGCAACCTCGGCCATCAGAACGATCTGCGCGCCGCGGCGAGCCTGCTCCGTAGCCAGGTATGCTTCCAGTGCCTGATCTTTCAGGCTGCTGATGCGGCCGAAAAAATCGATCTCCCAGGCAGCAATGCCAAGATTAACGCTGTAGCGTTCAACAGTCCTTGGCTTCCCGGGTGTGATCAGGTCGGCAGAACGGCCCTCTTTACCTCCGGCTCCCGTCGCATAAACCACAGGGAACAGTTCAGCGCGTTGAATGCCGTATAAAGCTCGCGCCCTTTCCACATTCAAAGCGGCCAACCGTAAATCACGATTGTTTACCAGGGCCATTTCAATAATGGTCTGAAGTTTTTTATCGGTGAAAAATTCCTGCCATTTGAGTTCCTGGGCTACCGGTATTTCGGATAGTGTCTGTGGATCCTTGTAAGCTGTGCCTTGTGGCCATTCGGCCGGTATCGGCGCTTGGGGCTGTTGGTATTCCGGGGCCAGGGAGCAACCACCAAAAAAAATAGCGAGCCCAGCCATTAGAAACAACAGTTGTCTATTCATATCATTGATCCCCTGACGTACTGTCATGAACGTGCTTCATCGTTACTCGCTTCCTATGTTTTCCTAATGCCTTGTAAATCATAACATAAAATAGCGGCGCAAATACAATCACCAGAAGGGTGGACGTCACCATCCCACCCAGCACCCCGGTGCCGATGGCCATCTGGGCGCCTGATCCGGCACCGCTGGCAAGGGCCAATGGCAGGACACCGAACCCGAAGGCCAGTGAGGTCATGATGATGGGTCGCAGTCTCAATTTGGCTGCTTCCAAGGTTGCCTCTACCAGCTTTTCCCCCTCCTCAACCCGGGCTTTGGCGAATTGGACAATCAGGATGGCGTTCTTGGTGGTCAAGCCCAAGGTAGTCAGTAGCCCGATCTGGAAATATACATCATTGGGCATTCCCCGCATGCTTGAAGCGATAACCCCGCCGATAACCCCAAGGGGCAGCGTCATCAAAATCGCGATGGGGATCGGCCAGCTTTCGTACAGGGCCGCTAGACACAAGAAGATGACAAAAATGGATAACGCGTAAAGCACAGGCCCCTGGGCCGTTGCCATGCGCTCCTGGTAGGAAAGCCCGGTCCAGTCAAAGCCGATCCCCTGGGGCAGCTTGGAGGCGATCTCTTCCATGGCCTGCATCGCCTCACCGGAACTCATTCCCGGTGCCGGCTCACCCCATATATTGATGGACGGAAAGGCGTTGAATCGTTCCAGTTGGGGAGAACCCGTGGTCCACCGACCTGATGCAAAGGAAGAGAACGGAACCATTTTGCCCGACCGGTTGCGAACATAGAGTTTTTTCAGATCGTCCGGCAGCATGCGATAAGGGGCGTCCGCCTGAACAAAGACCCTTTTGACCCTTCCGGCTTGAATAAAGTCGTTGACATAGGCACTGCCGAAGGCCGCCGCGATGGTGTTGTGGATGGAACTGATGGGAACCCCAAGGGCTCCGGCCTTGTCCCAATCCACGTCAATCCGGTATTCGGCCACATCTTCCATGCCGTTAGGCCGGACATTTATAAGGCGCTTGTCCTGCATGGCCATACCGAGTAGCTGGTTGCGGGCCGCCATCAATTTCCCATGACCCAGGCCGCCACGGTCCTGCAATTGGAAATCAAATCCGGTGGCATTACCCAGTTCCATGACAGCAGGCGGCGGAAAAACGAACACCATGGCGCCTTTTATCTGTGAAAAGGCTCTCATGGCTCTGTGGGCAATGGCTTTAACCTTCAGGTCCGGCCGCTTACGCTGATTCCAGTCCTTGAGTCTGACAAACCCAAGGCCACCGTTCTGACCTTGGCCGCCAAAACTCACACCTGAGACCGACATGAAGGATTCCACCCCTTCTTTTTCATTATTCAGCAAATAACTCCTGACTTGATGCATTACTTCCTCAGTCTGTTCCAAGGTGGAACCGGACGGAAGCATAGCCTGAACAAGCAATATTCCCTGGTCTTCATCCGGGAGGTAGGAGGTAGGCATGCGGTTGAACAGATACACCATGGCACCTGCAATCAGAAGAAATACGAACATATAGCGTAGTTTTCTGGACAGAACTCGACCGACCAGTTTCACATACAGCTCTCTGGCGCTGAGAAAGAAGCGGTCAAACCACCTGAAAAAGGGGCGCAGAAAAAAAATCGCATTGTCTGAGGGCATATGCCCTTTTGGCACCGGTTTGAGGAACGACGCGCAGAGGACAGGGGTCAGGATCAGAGCCACTAGAACCGAAAGCAACATGGAGGCGGCTATGGTCAAGGAAAACTGCCGATAGATGACCCCGGTGGAACCGGGAAAGAACGCCATGGGTCCGAACACCGCCGAAAGAACTAGCCCAATGCCGATCAGGGCGCTGGTGATCTGGTCCATGGACTTGGCCGTAGCCTCCTTGGCCGGGAGCCCCTCCTCGCTCATGATCCGTTCCACGTTCTCCACCACCACAATGGCGTCATCCACTAACAGACCGATGGCCAGCACCATGGCAAACATGGTCAGCATGTTGATGGAGAATCCGAATAGTTCCATAACCGCAAAGGTTCCCAACAGAACCACAGGTACCGCGATGGTGGGGATGAGGGTGGCCCGGAAGGTCCCCATGAAAAGATACATGATCACAAAGACCAGCAGGACCGCCTCGACCAGGGTCTTGACTACCTCGCCGATGGCCACTTTGGTAAAAGGGGTTGTGTCGTAGGGATAAATCGCCTTCATTCCGGGGGGGAAGTAGCGGCTCATCTCTTCAATTTTTTCTTTGACGGCATTGGCCGTTTTCAGCGCATTGGCTCCGGCGGCTTGCCGGATGGCCATAGCGGCGGCTGGTTTGCCATTGTAGGTGCCGATGATATCATAACGTTCGGTCCCCAGTTCCGTCCGTCCGATGTCCTTGATGCGGACAACCGAACCGTCCGGATTGGTCCGGATGGGGATGGCGGCAAACTCTTCCGGTGTGTGCAGTAGATGCTGGATGATGATGGCGGCGTTCAGGCGCTGGCCTTTCTCGGCCGGCATACCACCGAACTGACCGGCGGAAACTTCAACGTTATAGGCCCGCAGCGCCAGGATAACATCCTCCATGGTCAGGTGGTAATTAGTCAGCTTATCGGGGTTGACCCAGACCCGCATGGCATATTGTGTTCCGAAGTTCTCTACTTCACCTACACCAGGAACCCTGGACAGGATTTTCTCCAGATTGGACTGGGCATAATCCCGCAGGTCTATACCGTCCATGCTGCCATCTTCAGAGATAAGTCCCACTATGATCAGATAGTTTTTAGTTGATTTACTGACCTTGACACCCGGGCGCTGCACCACATCAGGCAGACTGGCCATGGCGAGCTGAAGCTTGTTTTGAACCTTCGACCAAGCGACATCCGGGTCGGTCCCCGGCTTGAAGGTCAATTCGATGCGCGAGGTGCCCGATGATGAACTGGTGCCGGTAAGATAGAGCATGGCATCCAGACCGGTCATTTTCTGTTCGATGATCTGGGTGACTGTATTTTCTACGGTCTCACCCGAGGCTCCGGGAAAAAAGGCATCAATGGCGATAGACGGCGGCGCGATTGGCGGATACTGCGATACAGGCATGTTGTAGATAGCCAGTATGCCGGCTGTCATCATGACGATGGCGATGACCCAGGCGAATACAGGCCGATCTAAAAAAAATTTTGATAGCATCAGATGCCTCCGTTAATTCGATTCAGCAGTCGACTGGGTCACTTTCGATGTAGAATTCCCTTTTTTTTCAAAAGGAACATCCTTCACGGGGGTACCGGGCCGTAGCCTCTTCAGCCCCTCGACGATCACACGATCACCAGAGGCGAGGCCTGACGATACGAGCCATTTGTCCCCGATGGCCCGGTCAATTGCGAGCATGCGCAAAGCGACTTTACTCTCCGCATCCACTATTAAAGCGAATGGATTACCTTTTGGATCACGAGCCACACCCTGCTGAGGAACGAGAATAGCCTGTTTATTGATCCCTTCTTTGATAATAGCCTGAACGAACATGCCCGGCAGGAGAACACCTTCCTTATTGGGAAAAAGAACCCGTAAAATGACAGATCCGGTCGTTGTGTCCACCGTTATATCGCTGAACTGCAAGGTTCCTTCCTGTGAGAATGGTGAGCCGTCTTCCAGTCTGAGCTTAACCTTGTTCTGTTCCTTTTCGCTCCGGTTAAGACGACCGTCCTTCAGGTGCCTTCTTAAATTCAGCAAGTCTACGGTTGACTGGGGCACGTCTACAAAAATAGGATCAATTTGTTGAATAATGGATAGGGCAATGGGTTGGTAGGCCGTCACGATAGCGCCTTCAGTGACACTAGATCTGCCGATGCGACCGGAAATGGGAGCGGTGACTTTTGTGTACCCCAGGTTGATATGTGCTATTTTCAGTGCAGCCTCCGCTTGCTGGATGGTGGCTTCGGCTGTGGCCACCGCTTCACGGCTGCTTTCCAGTTGTGCTTCAGCGGCACGCAGTGTTGACTCGGCGACTTGTGCTTCGGTTATTGCTTTGTCCCGCTGGAGGGTAGAAACAACCTTTTCTTTATAAGACTCCTCATATCGTTGCCGGTTTTTTTGGGCGAGTTCCAGTGTAAACTTCAAACGAGTAATTTCGGCGAGATTTGCTTTTATCACAGCCCGCATCTGACCGGCATGCTTCTGCGTGGCTTTTAGATTTGCAGAGGCATTATCGACAGCTGCCTCAAATGAAGCCGGTTCGATTTGGTAGAGCAACTGACCGGCCTTGACCTCAGAACCCTCCGTGAACAGACGTTTTTGTATCAGACCGCTGACTTGGGGCCGGATTTCAGCAACGCGGTAGGCTGATGTGCGTCCAGGCAATACAGTGGTCAGCATTATTTGTTGAGTCTGTATTGTTACCGTTGACACTTCAGGAATAATTCGCGGTGGCGCAGTTTGCGACTGGGGTTCGCAACTTGCCATCAGCAAGGCTGTTAACAATGCTGTTGCCGGTAGGGTTATAGATGCAATCTGATTGAGAAGTCGCATGGATGTTTTTCCCTTCTATTGACAAAATTGGTCACTTATCTTAAATGATCATTTTAATCAGGCATATTAATTTTGGACAATCATTAAGTCAAGCGTTTATTTTAAATAAAAATATAAGTCGAATTTCGGCAGGTATTGGGGAAAGTACACTACCGGTGGACTTATATTTACCGAGGCAAACATAAGGACCGCACCCGTTACAATTCACGTGTGAATTCCCGTAGAACAGTTGTGGCATATGCGCCGGACGGTAGTGTGAAGGTAAAGCAAAGCCCATCATCCACTTCTGTGATGTAAAGATCCGTTAGCTTCAATATCGCCTGCCGCCGTGAGCCAGGTGAACGGAATCGCCTGAAGTCTTCAAGGGTAAGGTTGAATTGCTTCAGCAAGGCCGCTTCTATTTCCCCGGCAGTGCTCATGGCCGATTTCATTTTAAATCCATAGATAGGGCCGGTGTATACGATCTCACCATTGGCAAAACGCTTGTTTTCTAAAGCATGGTTCTCCACGATAAACATGCCTCCCGTTTCGGTTTTTTTCACAACGTCACCGGTTAAAAGCTGTTCATAGCTGCCTGATTCAATACGCTGCCTCAGCCAGATATTGAACAGGGCCGACTGGACCACCGAAATCATGAAAGCGTCTTTTCTCACTTTTTTCTTTGAAGAGAAGAGAGAAAATCCCCGGTGAATGTTCTGCATACGGTGGCCGAATCGTTGGGGGGCCATAGAAATTGGGAACGCCTGTTTTTCTCAGCTGATTAGCAATGGCAAGGGCACGGGAAAGGGCATCGGGTTCAGGTCGGCTCAGGATGATCGTGAACCGGTTGGCTGCCACGTGACCGGTTTTGATTTTGTTACGATGGCGGTTGATGGCGATAATTTCAAAAGGAAGGTCGCCAAAGGCCTTCTCTACCGCCTTTAAAGGGTGTTTAACACCGCAGCGAAGGGAAAAGGTTTGGATGGCTACCGCTGTTTTGTCTTTTCGCCCGCCCCATCCCACATCACACGGAGAGAGGTCCAATCGTTTTTGAATGGCCCTGGCCGCATCAGCAGTATTCCACCCGGTGCGGCGGAAAGTGACGTAGATATGTTCGCCTTCGCCCAAGGCTTCATAAGGTAACTTTTCTTCAACCACAAAGTGTTCCGGGACCGCCTTGATGGTTCCGCCGATGCCCGGCAGCGGGTGGGATGCAAAGGGCAACGGAGACAACTTGACGGTCGCGGCATCTGCGTGCTTCGTTGCTTTTGTGAGCTCTTGGTTCGGCCTGATCATCTAATTATTTGTCATTTTCCGGTTTTTTATTTTGGCTCCCGACTTCTCCTCATTCAATAGATTGAAATTTCTTCATAAACCTCCGATCAATATAATCCTTGATCATGAATGCCGGCCGGCCGCCAAATTCCAGCCGGCGTTTTTTCAGAAGACCGATGCCACCACCCAGGTTGAAGATCAGCAGATAATCGGCACCCGGATCGAATGGTTTCAACGTATCACCATTGAGTTTGGCCACGATGTTGTGAAACAGGATTGGGTTTTCGCGAACGGCATAGACGCCCACCTTATCCAAAGGTTTATCCTCGAAGTATATACAATCTCCGCCCCCGAAAATTTCCGGATATTGTGTACTTTGCAAGTAGCGGTTTACCGGAAGTCCTCCATCGGGACCGGTGGCGATTCCGGAATCAGCGAAAATGGGTGACGGCTTGACTCCCATGGCCAGAAAAATAAAATCCGCCGGCAGGTCTTTCCCATTATCCAGGCGGACTGCTAAAGGGGATACTGATGAAACATAAGGACCTTTTTGGAAGATAATGCCTCTTTGGGTCATTGTGGTCATTATCTTGTTCCGGACGGATTCAGGAAAGCGGGACATGAAGGCTTTTCCAGGACAGATCGTAATTTGCGGGAAATATTTACCGGTCGTCGTGGCCAGCTGCCATACATTGCCGGCCACCTCTACTGCGGAGGGACCGCCGCCCACGATGACGACATTTGCTTTGTGCCGATGGAAATGTTCCACCAGGCAGTGTTTTGCCTCCATGAGACGCTCGATGGGTTTAACCGTATAGAGGTCTTCCAGATTTCCACTAATGGCTGGTTGGGGAACGTAACTACCCGCATTGCAGGATAGGACGTCATAGGGAAGGGTGTCTCCGTTTTCCAGAGCAACCGTCTTTCCCTGTGGGTCGATACGGACGGCCTTGCTTTTGATGAACGTTCCTCCCTGTTTTTCGACTACCAAACGGGTGGCAAATCGTATCTCTTCCGGGCGATAAGTGCCGGAGAGCATCCCAGGTCCCATGCCTGAATAGTAGTGATGATCAGA
>DAOWNV010000223.1 GCA_030642405.1 Desulfosarcina sp. | reverse complement strand
TACTTTTCTGATGTTGATCTTGTTTTGACTGAAGGGTTTAAAAAAAACAACTTCCCGAAAATTGAAGTGAATCGTAAAATTCGCAGTGAAGTTCTTTTGTGCCGTGGTGAAGAAAACGATTCGGCGCTAATTGCCGTTGCATCGGATAACCAACTCGATCTTGATGTGCCCGTCTATAACATTAATGATTATAAAGGCCTGTGCAATCTGATTGAAGAGCGGTTTTTAAAAACATAGCTTGTCGAAACAATCATCAAATCTATTTCCAAAGAGAGTTTGAATGCCGAAACCACTTTTTTACAGCACAAACAACAAATCCGAGCGGGTCAATTTCGAAACGGCCCTGATGAATGGATTGGCTTCCGAATACGGATTGTACATGATTGCCGGAGACAACATTCCCCAATTGCACCCCGGCATCATTGCGGCGATGGTGGAAATGCCTTATGCCCAAATTGCTTTTGATGTTCTGAGCCCTTTTCTGACAGGCGATATCCCTGTAGATGATTTGAGGCGGATCCTGGACGATGCCTATGATGAAACCGTCATTCCAACACGTGTTCAGCATGTGACTGGAAAAACCTATTTGATGTGGCTGACTGCCGGTCCAACCTATTCTTTCAAGGATTATGCAGCACGATTTTTTGGCCGAATCTTGAATTATTTTCTAAAACAGCGCCACCAACGGCGAGTGGTGGCGGTTGCTACCAGTGGAGATACCGGAGGGGCTGTGGCCGATGCTCTTCATGGTCTGGATCGGGTGGAGAATCTCGTTTTTTTTCCGAAAGACAGCATTACCGAGCGACAACGGCGACAGATGACGACGTTGAAAGGCAATGTTCATGCCTTTGCGATCAACGGCGATTTTGATGTGTGCCAGGCGCTTGCCAAACGCCTACTGGGGGATAAGGCTTTTGCAAAAAAGGTTTTTCAAGACCCTGACCGTTTCACTTCAGCCAATTCTATAAGCATTGGCCGATTATTGCCACAGGCCGTTTATCCATTTTTTGCATACAGCCGCATTGCCGAATTCGACGAACCGTTGACCGCCAGCATCCCATCGGGAAATTTTGGAGACATGATGGGGACGGTAATTGCCAGAGCCATGGGGCTTCCCATTGATACAATCGTATGCGGGGTCAACGAGAACAAGGAGTTCCCGACCTTTTTACAAACGGATAAATACGATGTTCATCCATCCGTCCATTCTCCTTCATCGGCCATGATCGTCTCCAATCCCAGCAATTTCGCCCGGTTGGTAGATTTTTACGGCGGGCATGTCTACGATGCCAGGGATGAAAACGGGAAGGTGGTTCAAGAAGGGGTTATGGATGTCATGCCGGACATTGATCTCATGCGTAAGGAGTTGTTCTCGGTGAGCGTGAGTAATCCGGAACATTACCGGACCATGCGGGAGATTTATGATCGGTTTCAAATTATTATCGAACCCCATGGGGCGGTAGGATGGCGGGCGCTGGATCTCTTCTTGAAGGGTTGTCATGACCGGCCGGCTGTGATTTACGAAACAGCCGATCCTGGAAAATTCACGGATGATGTGGAAAAAGCGATCGATCATATTCCAGAAGTGCCTGTGGGAATCGGCAGACAGGCCGATTTGCCGGAAAGGATCTACCGGATCGACCATCCGCCGGATACCAATCCCCAAGGTGCTCTGACGTTAAGCGATACGCAATATGAGCAGGCTTTGGAATTAATCAGTGTGATTTATAACATTTCCGGATAGATACTAATTAAACAGCTTCAATTGCCCGGTTTTTTTTGACACGACTTTTTTAGGGACACTGATTGGCTTATCCCCTGTGGCTACGGCAGGGACTTCATAATCCACACGATATTCGTTAGTTGACGTTTTTTGAAAGGTTGTGGGAAACGGAATGATTAACTCCTTTTCCTGCCGGGTAATTACTGGAAACCCGTATACTTGGTTGGTATGTTTGATTGTTTTGCCGGCAGCTTCCCGTGCACGAATAAATGTGTCATGCGCCTCGAACCGGTCGGTAATGCGACGGCTTCCCTGTTCGATTGCCTGCTCTATTCCATCTTCGATCATTGACTGGAAGGCTTTGTCAAGTTCCATTCCAAAGCAGTTTCGGTTTGCAGCGGTTGCGGCAAACAGGGTGGTCCCGGTTCCTAGAAACGGATCGAGTACCGTATCCCCCATCACGGAAAACATAGAGATCAAGCGGTAGGCCAATTCAAACGGGTAAGCCCCGCTGCGCTTTCTAAGCTTTTTGTCTCCGGTTTTCTGTCTCGTGCCCTTGAGATCCATCCAGACATCGGAAAACCATTGGTTCCGCTCTTCCCAAAAGAATGCGCTTTGCCGTCGGTTGATCTTCTCCTTTTCGGTCTTGAACAGTCGTTTTCCGCCTTTTCGAAAAATCAGTACATACTCGTGCTCTAAGGTTACATAGGCTCCGGGCGGCATCATTCCGGAACCCATGAATTTGTTGGGGGCGTTTGTCTGTTTCCGCCATAGGATATTGGGCATATTGGTGAATCCAAGTTGCAGCATCCGTGTCAGAATTCGGCTGTGATTCGGATACAGGGCAAACTCTCCATCGATGGTTCGGGTAGCATCTCCAATGTTGATGCAGGCGATTCCACCTGGAACCAGAACACGAACTAATTCGTCCCAAACCCGATCCAACTCTTGGTGCATCAACTCAAATGCCTGTGGACCTCTTTTCCGTACCAGTGCCTCGTTAATGGCTACCTGTTTTTTGAACAACGGGTCCCACATCTCAATCATGGGATAGGGAGGTGAAGTTACTACCAGATGAACGCTTTCAGAAGCTACATTGGTCATCTTTTTTGAGTCTGAGAACCAGACACGATGATTGGAAACCATTAATTATCTCGCATTTTATCGTAAAAGGGTAAACCTATTAATCACTTTGCCAAAAGATAATGCCATTTGGATGTCGGCATTTATCATTTTTGCCGTTGTTAATCACATAAAATTCCAGTTCATTCAAGAAAGAAAGCAGAGTCACTGCCTGTATTGCATCTTGACATTCCACAACAAATCAAAGAAAACAAAATCCAAAATATGATTGTTACTATCAAAAAGAGCAAATATTCCGTCCAATATACGCGCGCACATGTTTTAAAGAAGGAGGAGAAACGATGTTTAAAGTGCTTGTCAGCGATGCCCTCGGGGAAGCCGGAATTCAAATGTTTAAAGATGCTGATGGAATCGATGTGGATGTAAACACGGGGCTTTCTCCCCGGGAACTTAAAAAAATCATTGGAGATTATGATGCATTGGTGATTCGAAGTGCAACAAAGGTGACCGGGGAAATCCTTGAAGCAGGAGGGAATCTGAAGGTAGTTGGACGTGCCGGCATAGGATTGGATAACGTGGATATTCCAGCAGCCACCAAACGGGGCGTGGTTGTGATGAATACGCCCACGGGAAATGTTGTCACTACCGCGGAACATGCCATTGCCATGATGATGGCCCTGACACGTAACATCCCCCAGGGAACCTCATCTTTAAAAGTCGGGCGTTGGGACAAGAAAAAACTGCAAGGACGTGAAGTTTTCAATAAGACTCTGGGGGTCATCGGTTTTGGTAAGATCGGATCCATTGTGGCGGACCGGGCCAAAGGGCTCCGCATGAAAGTGGTTATCTATGATCCTTTTGTTGCACCGGAACAGATCGAGAAAGCAGGATATGCGAGCCTTTCTTTGGACGAACTTTACAGGTGTGCAGATTATATTTCCATTCATGTGCCGAAGCTGAAAGAGACTACCAACCTGTTAAAAAAGGCTGCCTTTGATAAGATGAAAGACGGCGTGATGATCATGAACTGTGCCAGAGGCGGAATCGTGGATGAAGATGACCTCCAGGAGGCCATTTCTTCCGGAAAGGTAGCCGGTGCCGCATTGGATGTTTTCGCAACCGAACCTCCAGGTGAATGCCGATTGTTCGAATCCGATCGGATTATTTGTACTCCTCACCTGGGTGCATCTACCAGAGAAGCCCAAACCAATGTTGCCGTTGCCGTGGCGGAGCAGATTATCGACTACCTGACAACGGGGACTGTTATGAATGCGGTCAATGTACCTTCCGTTGCAGGCGAGGAGTTAAAAAAGATCGGTCCATACTTGGCTGTGTGTGACAGGATGGGATGTCTTCAGGCCCAACTGGCAGATGGTCCGGTAACGCATGTGACGATCGAATATACAGGTGATTTTAAAGGAATGGATATGGCTCCAGTGTCCACGGCGATCCTCAAAGGGTTGCTGTCGCCTATGGTAAAATATGCGGTCAATTCAGTCAATGCCCCGGTGGTGGCCAAGGAGATGGGAATCAAAATTACCGAATCCATCATAGCGGAAGCTGAGGATTATACCCATTTGATCACCTTGCGTGTTGCGACGGATAATGCTGAAAATGTTGTTGCCGGTACGATTATCGGGCGCAGCGATATCAAAGTGGTCAAAATCAATAATTTCAGATTGGAATTGGTTCCCGAAGGACATATCCTGCTGATCTTTAATCAGGATAGTCCGGGTGCCATTGGTTGGATCGGCAGCATATTGGGGCGGCATAACATCAATATCGGACGGATGCATGTGGGGCAGGAGAAAGATGGCGACCACAACATAATTTTCATGCAGACCGATACGCCCGTTTCACCCGATGTTGTTGAGGAGTTGCGTTCTGCGGAGATGGTCAACATAGTAACTCCTTTGGAACTATAGGTATTCAGTGTACATTGAAATTGATAATTGGTGTCTTATCATTGTTTTTTACAGGCAGTTCAATCATAAAACGCTTTCTTGTATAAAAGTATGCAACTCATTGTTCTTGAAGGAATGGATGAGAGATTTGTCCACGGATGCTTCGTAACCGGACAGCGTGGCAACCACTTTAT
>DAOWNV010000065.1 GCA_030642405.1 Desulfosarcina sp. | reverse complement strand
ATAAAAAAGACATCAGTCGTGCTATTGTCTTTCCGGCCTGGACCGGAATTCCAGGCCACCGACTATGCATGGTTATCGTTGACGCTGACAAAACCTTAAAATAACGGTAAAAGGAAATGTTAAAAGTTTTAATCCTGCTGGCACAACTGGTGGCGTTGGCAACCACTGCCATGGGCCATGCCCAAACCATCCGATTCGCCCCTTTGCCCATGCAGGACCGGGAGACGGTTGTCAAGCAGTTTAGACCCATGACCGCATACCTGGAAAAATGCATGGGTATCACCATCGTCTACAACTATTCTGACGATTATGGGGACCTGGAAGAAAACTATTATCGCTACATCGGCAAACATGATGCAGTGGCCCTTTCGGTAATCCAGGGGCAATACGATGCCGGAGGACTGAAATCGGCCATAGCAAAAGAATATACCCATATGGGATTACAGATTTTAGCAGAGACTCCTCCGTTTTCGGCCTTTGCCCTGGCAGGCAACACTCGAACCCTGAAGCCCGAATTGATGGAACGTATTCGCCGGCAATTGATCGACCTCGATCCCGATGGCAAAGACAAGGAACTTCTCTCTTTTTGGGGAAAAAATATTCGATACGGAGCTGTATCCGAATCGGACGGTGACTACCAAACGGTCAGGGATCTGCTAGGAGATACGAAAATTCCTAAAGAGGGGAATTTTTAAATGAAACGACGGGTAGCACGAATCCTCGATAAGACTCCTGTCATGGTCATGGCCCTGACCATCATCGCCATAGGTATTGGCGGTTTTTTGTACAGCAACTGGATGCTCAAACAGCAAAGTTATTTTACCCGGCACCAGGAGATCGTGGCAACGGAGTATCGGGCCAGCATCCAGATGTACCGCCTATCCATGGATGGGTTTTACACGCACTTTATGGAGCAATCGGATTTTCTTCAGGTTTTTGAAAAAGGAGTCACTTCCACAGGGCAAGAACGGGATATCGCCAAAGGCCGTCTGTATCGGTGGCTGTATCCTCAGTACCTGAGCATGAAAAAACGCAACATCTTGCAATTGCAGTTTCATCAGGCAGACGGTACTAGTTATTTGCGTTTTCATACGCCAAACCGTCACGGCGATTCCCTTTGGGATACGCGCCCTTCCGTTCACTACGTAAACACCGAACATAGTCCAATCCATGGATTCGAAACGGGAAAGGTCCGTTCCGGGCTTCGCTATGTCTATCCCCTTTCACGGAACGGGCGCCACCTCGGGTCCATGGAAGTGGGTGTATCGGCCAAGGGAATCTGCGATGCCATGGCCAAGCTGGATTCTCATCGGGAATACGCTTTCATCCTGAACCGTATGTTAATAGAACCCTACGTGTCCACCAAACAGAAATGGTTGTACTCCACTTCGGAACTGAATCCTAAATATATCGTGGAGGATGCCGATGCACGGTTACCTGAAAGTCCGTCTCCGCTATCGGACCATGCAAAAGCCGCCAATCAGTTGCTTCGTAACAACAAACGGGTTCAGGCCGCCATGTATCGCGGTGAGGCCATTACCGTCAACGCATTGACCCAGGGCCAACCTTATATCGTCTCACTGCTGCCCATCCATAATATTGCAGAGCAGCTGGCCGGCTACCTGGTTACCTATTCACCTGATTCGGTTACCCCTACCTACCGCAAAGAATTTATCGTATATTTGTCCCTCGCAATTATTTCAATGGGGGTAATCGGGTTATTATTTTTCGGGCTTCGTAAAAAAACCGCTGAACTCACTCGTGAACAACAAAACTTGATGGTAATCACCGATACTCTATCCGAAGGTGTCTATGTCACGAAGACAGATGGGAAAGTGTTGAGTATCAATCCGGCGGCCTGTCGTATACTGGGCTATCAGCCCGATGAATTGATCGGCCGGGTTTCCCATGATTTGATTTATTGCCATAAAGACAATAACTACATCACTCAACAAAATTGCCCGTTTTTCAGGGCCGTTAGCCAGGGGCAGGCGTACGATGGTGAGGAAAAATTCCTGCATAAATCCGGTGAAATCCTTATCGTGGAGGTGGGCAGTCGACCCATATACACGGATAATGAGCTGGTGGGGGCGGTGACGGCCTTTCATGACATTACCGAGAGGAAACGTACCGAACAGGCCCTTAGAAAAAGTGAAGAGAAGGCACGGCAACTTTCCACGGCGGTAGAACAGAGCCCGGCCAGCATTGTAATCACCGGTATAGACGGTGCCATCGAATACGTAAACCCGAAGTTCGTGGATACAACCGGATATTCTTTTGAGGAGGTTATTGGACAAAATCCGCGTATCCTTAAGTCCGGCACCATGGCACAAGATGTTTATGTTGAGATATGGGAGACTTTAGCGAAGGGCCGGGCGTGGAAGGGTGAACTGCATAACCGATGTAAAAACGGGGAGCTGATCTGGGAATCCGCCTCCATTTCACCCATTCGAAACGTGGATGAACAGATTACCCACTATGTGGCGGTGAAGGAAGATGTGACGGAACGAAAGCGAATGGTGAAGGACCTGCGCGAAAAGGAACTGATTCAGCGCACGCTCATGGAGAGCCTGCCCGTTGGGCTGATTATCATTGACGCCGAGTCCCGGGTCATCGAAAGTGTAAATCCCGCTGCCTCGCAGTTGTTAGAGGCGCCGGCTGAAGTTACCATCGGTAACCGCTGCCATAACTTCATGTGCCCGGCAGAGGAAACCGCCTGCCCCATTATCGATAAAGGCCGGCGTGTCGACAGTTCGGACAGAATACTGATCCGTAATGACGGAACGGAGATTCCCGTATTGAAAACCGTGAACCGGATATCCATTCAAGGTCGGGAGAAGCTGCTGGAATGCGTCATTGATATCCGCAGCAGGATATCCGCTGAAAACGCATTGAAAAAGGTTAATTCGCGGTTAAAGGCAGCCATCGGAAAGGCCGAGGAACTGGCTGAAAAAGCTGAGGCTGCCAACCGGGCAAAGAGCGTTTTTTTGGCCAACATGAGTCACGAAATAAGGACCCCTCTTAATGCTATTTTAGGGCATTCCCAATTGCTTCGACAAGACAGGACGCTTGGGGAGGAACAGCGCCGGCAGGTGTCAACCATCAACCGGAGTGGTGATCATTTGCTGGAGTTGATCAACGACATCCTGGCGATGTCCAAGATCGAGGCCGGCCACATCAGGGTGCAACGCGAACCAATGGATTTTCGTCAACTGCTCGCTGATCTCGAAGCGATTTTTCAACTTGCCTGTAAAAAGAAAAATCTTGGGCTCAAGCTGGAAGCGGACAGCAGGATTCCCGAGTCCATCTTTGCAGACCGGGGAAAGGTGCGACAGATTATAATCAACCTGTTGTCCAATGCCGTAAAATTTACCCACAAGGGCTGTGTCACCTTACGATGCGAAATCCGTCCAGGTGAGAACCGGAACCGGTTGGTGGCTGTCGATATCAAAGATACCGGAAGCGGCATTGATCCGGCAGAGCAGCATAAGCTTTTCGAAGCCTTTGAACAGACGTCCAGCGGACAAGGCGCCTCTGAGGGAACAGGCCTTGGGTTGTCCATCAGTCGGGCTTATGCAAAGGCAATGGGTGGTGACCTTTTACTTTTGAAAAGTCAGGCCGGCAAGGGGTCCGTCTTTCGTTTTACTTTTCCTCTTAAAAGCAACGAGACACAGATGGAAAAAGGGAAAACAACTCGATTGGAAAAGCAAATAACTCCCATGCAACAAGATGGTTTGCCCTTGAAAGTGCTGATTGTTGAAGATGATCCAGTAAGCAGAAAACTGTTGAAGAAAATAGTCGCAGATCTTGGAATCAAGGTGATGGAAGTTGCGAGCGGTGAAGATGCACTCGAAGTACTTGAACTGTTTAGCCCCCACATAGTGTTGATGGATATACTACTACCGGGCATCGATGGCTACGAGACATCCCGGCGTATTCGTCAGCTACCCGGAGGTGAGAATATCAAAATCCTTGTCGTAACGGCAACAGGGATCAATTTGGAAGAAATCCGTGACAGGGTTGCGGCATCGGGATGTGATTCGTTTGTAACCAAGCCATTCAAGTCAGATCATATCGTTGAAAAGATCAATTCGCTTTGCAACATATCCTTAAATGACGACGGAATTGTGGGTGATAATAGAGAGGCGCCGGCGGCGGAAAATTTCGTGAAGACGGCAAGGTGTTTACCTGAGCAATTACGCGGCTCGCTTCGATCGGCAGTTGAAATGGGTGATATGCAATCCTTTGAAACCCTCTCCGAGCAGATCGTATCGATCAATTCAGGTTTGGCCATCCAGCTAAAGGAATTAGCTCATCAATATGATTATACGGCACTGTTGGCGTTACTCTCCACCCGTAATGGCAACATAGATGAACAGTGAGGTGAGTGTTGAATACAGAAACAATAATGATTGTAGACGATGTACCGGAGAACCTTCAACTTCTCAGCTCGATGCTCCAACGCAAAGGGTACAACGTATCCGCGTTTCCGGGAGGAAAGATGGCTCTGGCTGCGGCATCCAGGAAACGACCGGATCTGGTTTTGCTTGACATAAACATGCCGGAAATGAATGGATATGAAGTGTGTGATGTATTCAAGACCAGGGCCAACCTCAAAGATATTCCGATTATTTTTATCAGTGCTTTGGGTGACGCGGACAACAAGATCAGGGCATTTAAGTGCGGTGGTGTGGACTACATCACCAAACCTTTTCAGACGGAAGAAGTTTACGCGAGGGTGGAGACTCACCTGCAATTGAACAGTGTTCGTAATGTGCTGCGCCAGTTCAACGAGAAGCTCAAGAAACGGGTTGCACAGCAGGTAGAGGAGATCAACAAATCTCAACTGGCAATGATCTTCGCCCTTGCCAAGCTGTCGCATACGAGAGACGACGATACCGGAATGCATCTGGAACGGGTGCAACACCTTTGCAAATTATTGTCCATCGCAATGTCCCAGACACCGGATTTTACAGACGCCATAACACCGGAATTCATCACTACCATCGTCCATGCCAGCCCGTTGCACGACCTGGGCAAGGTGGGCATCCAAGATGCCATATTGCTCAAACCCGGAGGACTGACGGATGAAGAGTTTGAAACCATGAAGACACACACAACCATCGGTGCAGCCACCCTGGAGTCCGTACAAAAACAGTATCCGAAAAATGAGTTTGTCAACATGGGAATCGAGATCTCCAAATCCCATCACGAGAAATGGGACGGCAGCGGTTATCCATCCGGACTGTCCGGTACGGATATCCCCCTGAGCGCACGAATTATGGCTCTGGTGGATGTGTACGATGCCTTACGATCCCGTCGGCCTTACAAAGAGCCCTTTTCTCACGAAAAATCCAAGGCGATCATTATTGAAAGCAGTGGAAAACATTTCGATCCGAAAATTGTTCAAACGTTCATCAACATCGAACAAGACTTTGAGACGACACATGCCTCTTTGATGGATGAATAAAACTACTCACGATCTTCTGCAGGAGGCGTTAAAGGCCGATGCCGTCACGCATTTCGTAAAGAAATAATACGCGTAACTGCCATGGATCGCATTCCTTTTTCCGGGAATGATGTACTATTCGAGTGACGAAGGTCCGAAATTTTGGCGAAAATTCTGGGGATCAGTTTCTGATTGTGGTAAATACCAAAAGTGATGCGCTTTGTCAGATGGGAAGCGATATGGCTAAAGGCGGATTTGGTGATCCATATGCTTCCCAGGCTGGAAATGGCCGATAGATAATTTGCCTGGTCCGCCGCACCTCCGGGAAGGATGAATGCCATGCCGGCGGTCGGATCGCTCTCTTCAACGTGATCCCTCCCACTACTGATACCGATGTTCAAACGGATTCTGGAGAACCATCCTTTTTCCGATTTCAGTGTTGCTTCGATTTCACGCATCTTTTTTTTTAGTTCAATGGCACAGCATATTGCATCGTAGGCGGGATCAGTCTCCCCCTGTTGGGAAATGATATATTGCACCTCGATCCCGCTTCGTTTTGCACGGCGGCCGGCATAGGACGCCAAAATACCGTCACATTCGTCCCAAATCCGTGTCATTAGCTGATAATAAGCCTCCGGCAGCATGGTGTCCACGATGCCCCGGGAATCATCGAGCCGTGCCGATAGCACACTGAAAGGTATTTTCCCGGTATCGTCATCGGAAGCCGGCTGTCTGTCGTGCCTGTCGGCACCCGTTTTGCGGCTGGCCTGCCGGTCTTTATTCAAAATAAAAAGCGTCCCTTCCGATAGGACGAGTCCATAGATTCTACGGTCCTGCATTTGGCCGTCTTCGTCCTCCAGGCGGATCGGCGCGCTATCGATTTGTCCCTGCCTGATTTGCCCGGAGATAATTTTGGGTGTTATCTCTTTTATTCCCGTAGACAGGGTTGGTGCCAACCGATTGAATATCTCCTTCGATGTGGTTTTTTGTAAAAACCGATAGACAAAGGTAAACAGCGGTTGCCAATTGAAAACCAGCTCTTTCAAAGACGCGCGGAGCAGAATGTCGAAAACGGTCCCTAAAGGATCGTCTTGCCATTCATCACTGATAGCGTTGGAGAGGCGATCGCTTTTTTTCGTTTTTACCCATTCAATGCGAAGGTTGTGATCGATGAACAAGGTCGAAGAAACCATCGCCTCAAGGGGGAAATGAACATGCGGTGTTGGTTGATTTTCCGTAGTTTCTTCGGTTCGTGGCATTTTGAATCCAATCCACCTTTACCCAAACCAGGCGAGGAGCAGGGTGGTAACGCCTGCGATCCAGCAGTAGGGCGCAAAACGATGCAACTGACCCCGGTCCACCACCTTCAACAAAATCACCAGGGCCAGCCATCCTACAATTGCAGAAATGACCGAACCCACAATAATGGTAGATAGGGGAATTGTGGTGTGCAACGCAGGTGTATCTATCCCAAGAATCAGGGCGCCCAGGATGGCAGGCATTGATAAAAGAAACGAATATCGGCCCGCCATTTTGCGATCGACCCCCAAAAACAATGCCGTTGAGATGGTGGATCCGGAGCGTGAGATGCCTGGAATAATGGCCAAACCCTGTACGATGCCGATAATGATGGCGTCTTTTGTTGTCATCCTTTTGACCGGGCGGCCTCTACCTGTTATATTTCGCGTAAACCACAGTACTATTCCGGTAACGAGAAGCATGAATCCAACGACCGTGATGGAGCCGAATAATTGGTCGGTGATCTCTTTGAACAAAAGGCCGATGACGGCGGTGGGGATGCTGCCCACAATAATCAACAGGGCCATTCGGATGGATGTGTCGATCTCCAACAACCTTTTCAGCCCGCCGGCCTGTTTCATCCTTGATGGTATCTGTATCAGGGCTATGATGATATCAAGGATATCACGATAAAAAACGATGATAACCGCCATAAGGGTGCCCACGTGCAGGCAGATGTCAAAAAGCAGTTCCGGTTCTTTCATGCCGAACAGATGTTGAAAAAGAACCAGGTGGCCCGAACTGCTCACCGGTAAAAATTCCGTAAGTCCCTGAATTATGCCCAGCACGATCGCTTCAAACGTATTCAATCGTCAACTCCAATTTTCGTTACAGCTTTGTAAAAGGTCATATATCAAGACCTACAGTTGATATCGGTAGATTTATAAAATCGTCAACCTTTGATTACACAAATGGGCCTTAGCCGGGCCACTTTTTTTGACAAGCCCGCTTTGTGTACGGTATCTACGACCTCATGAATATCTTTATAGGCGTCGGGCATCTCTTCAGCCAGGGTGTGGCGACCGGTCCATTTCACCAGGATGCCCTTGTCAGCCAGTTCGCGATGAATAGAGCGACCTTTGCTTCGTTTTTTCGCCGCCTTGCGGCTGAGAACCCGTCCGGCTCCATGAGATGTGGAGCCGAAGCTTTGTTCCATGGCGGTATGGGTTCCTGCAAGAACATATGAGGCCGTACCCATGTCACCCGGAATAAGAACCGGTTGGCCAACGTTACGATATTTTTCGCAAACATCCGGGTGGCCGGGAGGAAAGGATCGGGTCGCTCCTTTTCGATGAACACAAACCGATCGATATTCTCCATCTACCATATGGGTTTCCCGTTTGGCGATGTTGTGACAGATGTCGTATACTTGGTGCATGGCCAGATCCCTTGGGCCGATTCCCATCACTTTTTGGAAGGTTTCGCGGGTACGATGCAAAAGAATCTGACGATTGGCCCAGGCATAATTGGCGGCACAGGCCATGGCGGCCAGATACTGCCGGCCCACATGGGATTGGATCATGGCGCAAGCCAACTGGCGATCGGGCAGCTGAGTGTTTAGTGTCCTGACTTGTTTGGCCATAATGGCCAAGGCGTCGTCGCACACTTGATAACCCAATCCCCGGCTTCCGGTATGCAAAAGCACCGTTACCTGGCCTTGAAACAGGCCGAAAGTCCGTGCCGCTGTTTCGTCGTATAGGGTTTCCACCACACCCACTTCAAGAAAGTGGTTGCCGCTGCCTAATGTCCCCAACTGTTTGGCTCCCCGTTTCAAAGCCCTTTCGCTGATAACCGATGGATCTGCTTGGGTCATACATCCATCGTCTTCGGTGCACCACACATCCGAAGGTTCGCCGAAGCCCGCACGAACCGCCCATTGCCCGCCTTCACGCAACACTTTTAATTCCTCTTTGGTGGAGAGGGTTAATGAGCCTGTAGATCCAACGCCCGATGGGATGTTTTGATACAGGGCCGTGACGAGTTTTTCCAAGACCGGCCGAACTTCCTTTTCCTCCAGCCCCGTTGCCGCCAGACGAACACCGCAATTGATGTCGTAGCCGACACCGCCGGGAGAAACAATACCGGTGTCCCAGTCAAATGCAGCCACGCCGCCGATGGGAAAACCATACCCCAAATGCATGTCCGGCATGGCCATGGATGCGGTTAGAATACCCGGCAGGGCTGCAACATTGACTACTTGTTTCAACGGTCCCGCTTCAACCCGTCCGTTTGCCATCCGCTCGCTCATGAAGATCCTGCCCGGTACGTTCATGGATCCTGTTTTTGGAATTTCATAGCAAAATGGAGAGATTTTTCTTAGTTCCATGGTCACCTCCCGCGTTGATTTATAAGTCGGAGACCACCATTCCCGTCTTCACCGTACTGTATCCGCCCAACGCTTCCACCCGTTTTTTGAACGAATCGGTTTTAATCGTTTCGAGTAAACGCCGGATGCCGGGGGAGTTAAAATACTCTTCGGGAATGACCAGGTCGTATTGCTCGGTAACCACGGGAATAAAATCGAGGTTCAGTGCCTTGGCTGCAGCAAAGATACCCAGCCCAGCATCAGCCGTACCGCTGAGGACTGCAACGGCCACGTTCATATGAGTGAACTCTTCATCGGCATACCCATTGATCTGATTTGAAGAAAGGCCGATTTTTGCCAATTGGTAATCCAGCAAAATGCGGGTCCCCGACCCCCCCTGGCGGTTGATGAAGACCACGTCATTTTTGCATAGATCCTCTATTTTTGATAATCCTTTGGGGTTTTCTTTCTGTATAATTAGCCCCTGGGTCCGCATAACCAGATTTACCAGTCGAACTTTTGTTTCCGGAAGGTATCTTTTAAGATAGGAAATATTGTATTCGCCGGTTTCAGTGTCCAGAAGGTGAGCACCGGCCAGGTGGCAAACACCGCGTTTGACGGCCATGAGTCCTCCCATACTACCTACATGGCTGGAAGAAAGGGTTAGGGATCTGTCTCCAACCCTAAGTTCGTCTGCCAACACATCCAGCGTGTTGTCGTGGCTGCCCACAATGACGATGGTATTTCGGATGGTGGAAATGGGTTTGAGCAGTTCAGCATAGACTGGGTCATTTTCTTTGATGCCTTCCGCTTGGCTCGGAATGCGAATGATGCCGTCTGCTTCTGTAAGGCTTGTGATCATGCCGGCACCCCGAGGCAAGGGGGTTGCCACGATTTTTTTTCCCACCTGACCCAGCTTGACCCGTAAGAATTCCTCAACACCCAGTTTGGAAGCGATTTTCCGCGTGGGCGTTACCGGTACAGTTTCCCGAGGAACGTCTGCAATTCCAAGCATTCGTTGGATCATCGGTTGAACGAACTGTTCGTAGGCAATGATGGCCGACACTGGATACCCGGGAATCCCCACAAATGGTTTTCCTTGGATATCGCCTAGGAGAACGGGTTTTCCGGGCATGATGGTTACACCATGAACCAACATTTGCCCCATTTTTTTCAATACGGGCAGGGCGTAGTCTTGGGAACCGGCGGAAGATCCACCTATAGTCATAACCATATCCATGTCACCGGTTATGGCGTCGGCCACCGTCCGGCGAATCAAATCCAATTCATCCATTACTTTTTCATGGCGAACCGCTTCACCGCCGCAGGCTTCGACCATTTTTTCAAGCACGTATCCGTTGGTTTCCAACACCTGACCCGGAGTCATGTCTTCAGGGACGGTGGAACGCCAATCCACCAGTTCCGAACCTGTTGGAATGATGAGAATACGAGGTTTTTTCCGTACCGGCACCTGAAAAACTCCTCCAGCGATCAACGCAGCCACACAATAGGGCGTTACCTTGTGTCCTCGGGGATAGAGTAGTTCCGTTGCAACGATATCCTCTCCCATTTTGCGTACATGTTGCCAGGGAAAAACCGGTGCCTCGATACAGATGGTTTCGGTGTCCACCAACTGTACATTTTCGATCATAATAACGGCGTCGGCTCCGTAGGGCATGACGTGACCGGTATTGACAAAAACAGCCTGGCTGCCCACGGCCAGGATTTTGGGTCGGGATTCACTAGCACCAAAGGTCTCTTCGGCTTTCACGGCAACGCCATCCATGGCGGCAGCATGAAAGTTGGGTGAGGAGACAGCGGCGGTAACCGGTTCTGCCAATACACGGCCTACGGCATCGGTTGGTGATACACTTTCCGTGATCAATGTACCGGCTGCGGAAAAATGCTCGAAAAATATGTTCCGGGCCTCTTCAAGTGGTTTCATGTTCAGGTAAATGTTGCGCTTGGTTTTCAATCAGGTCTCCTGAGTTTTTTATATCGGCATCACCTT
>DAOWNV010000225.1 GCA_030642405.1 Desulfosarcina sp. | reverse complement strand
GCTGCTGGTTCTTGCGGCAATTTTTGCCCAAGGAGTGCCTCCTGCCCGGCATCTTTTATCTGCCGGACTGGCTGGAATCTTTGGGGTGTTGGGCCTGATGCGGTTATACAAAGGGCTTGCAATCGGCCGGATGGGGCTGGTGGCACCCATATCGGCTATTGTGACGGCTATTGTCCCTCTGACTTTTTCTTTTGTAGTTGAAGGGTATCCGGGGCATCTTCGGCTGGCCGGTTTTGGGATTGCTATGGCTGCAGTATGGCTTCTCTCTTCCACGGGAGGACGATTTACCATTCACAAAGGAGAACTGAATCTATCTATTTCGGCTGGTTTGGGTTTCGGCCTGTTCTTTATCTTCATGGGAATCGCAAGCGATCAGATGATTCTGTGGCCATTGGTGGTGGCACGTGTAGTGGCCATTCTTCTTATGGTCATCATTATAGCCGCCACGCGGCAATTGGTCGTACCCCCTCGGGGGCAGTTGGGCATCATCGCTTTGGCCGGAGTTTTGGATACCGCAGGGAATGCGGCTTTCGGTATGGCGGCCCACTTTGGGCGGTTGGATATCGCGGCCATTCTGGCTTCTTTTTATCCTGCATCCACCGTCATCCTGGCGTGGTTGATATTGCGGGAGCGGTTGGGGAGACGACAATGGTTGGGTGTTGCTGTTGCTGTTGTCGCCTTGGTGTTGATAGCAGGTTAGGATTGTGAATTTAATCCCCAATCCATAGGTAAGGTTTGGTACCGGGTGAAAACTCCCTCTGCCGGCCGATAAATCCTATCCTATTCATCGGCCGACAGAGAGTGCGCAATTGAAAACTTATTGAGCGACCGTTAGATCGAAAAACGTGTTGCCATGACCTGAGTCATTAAAGACCCTAACGCCGAAAGCGTAGCCATCCGAATCATCCAGCGTACCCAGGGCGACAACCGAATAAATAGTACCTACATTAAGAGTTACCTCTTCGAACGTCACAATGGCTGTATCAGTATCTCCGGCTTTTGTGATTACAAAGGTGTAAGCGCCGGGAGAGACGGTAGTGTAATTGGTTACATCTTTGAAAGCAGCTCCGGAGAATAGTGTCGTTCCATCCGGTGTACCTGTTTTGACATCCACAGCCGGAGCATCGGGGGAGGCATGAACGAAGCGGACCTTGGCTTTCACATCATTTTTTAAACGATCATCCTCCGATTGGATGAACTCAATGTCGGCAGCCATGTTGACGGCATAGACCGTGTTGTCTGTGTGGCCTGCAAATTCAGGGTTTACTATTCTACCTATCACCTGGCCGTCACTGCCGCGCTTGATGGTGACCACGGCCGTTCCGCTGCTGATTTCTGTGTAATGCGACGCTTCCTTATAGTCTAGTCCAACAATGGTGTCCTCAACGACGATCATTTTATAGTCGATATCCACTTCGGGTGTGTCCGGGGAGAGGTGGATGGCTCGAACATTCGTAGAAGGGAGAATTTCTTCGATAATGTCTTCTGCATCGTCGCTGCTGCAAGCAGAAAAAGATACCAGCATAACAAAAGAGACTAGTGCGGTTAATAAACGATATAAATTTTTAGTGGTCATCTGTCTGCCTTTCCTGTTTAAAGTGGAGTGAAAATCAACAAAATTATTTATATGATTTACGGAAGTTAAACTTTACCCATGATAAGAAAAACCCAGCAATTGTCAATGCACTTCGGTTCCAAGCGGTGTCGCACGAATAACAGCCAAGTATCCGTCGGAACAGGCACCCGGTACAGTTGCCCGTGTTTTCATGCAGGACTCCTTTTTGATGAAACCATCAAAATTATGAATAAAGTTTGACAGATTCCTCATTATTATTTAAATATTTTAGATAGATCAACCGCAACTATGGAAAATCCTTTATGAAAATAGATGAATTGAATATTTTCATAATTCGTCACCTGTGGGATGGTAGAAAATCCTACAGAAGCATTGCCGAGGATCTCGGCGTTTCGACCTCATTCTAGTTGTACTGCATATATCAAGGGAAAATTTAACAATTCAGAGGGAGGGAAGGACAATGAAAAAGATTAATGAACTGAGCTTACCGGAAGCTGTCAAATACACCGATGACCACGAATGGGTGAAAGCCGAAGGCGACGTTTTCCGAATCGGTATCTCCGACTACGCACAGGATCAGTTGGGTGACATTGTTTTTGTAGAACTTCCCGAAATCGGCAGCACGTTTGACAAGGGAGAAGAGTTCGGCGTCGTGGAATCGGTAAAGGCCGTTTCCGAACTCTATATGACCATAGCAGGGGAAGTGACCAACTTTAACGAAGCCCTTGCAGATGAGCCTGAACTGGTCAACAACGATCCCCATGGCGGTGGCTGGATGATCGAGGTCAAAGCCACCGATCCAGGAGAAATGGATTCAATGAAATCCAAAGCGGAATACATTGAAATGCTGAAAGGATAAATACCATGCGTTATCTGCCCCATACCCGGAAAGACATCGACAAGATGCTTCAGGTGGCAGGTGCAGCGGATCTGGACGCACTTTTCTCCAGCATTCCAGATGACTGCCGCCGGAAAGATGAGATCAACCTGCCCGATCCCTTCACCGAGTGGGAACTCAACGGGCATATGGACCGTTTGGCCGCAACAATGGGCGCATCAGCGACGCATAAGGTGTTCATGGGGGCCGGCAGCTACAATCACTACATCCCGGAGATCACCCACCAGCTGTTATTGAGAGGTGAATTTTTCACAGCTTACACCCCCTATCAACCGGAAATCAGCCAGGGTACCCTCCAGACCATTTATGAGTACCAGACCCTGGTCTGCCGGTTGTTGGGTATGGATGTGGCCAATGCCTCCATGTATGACGGTGCTTCTGCTCTGGCAGAGGCCCTGCTCATGACCATCCGGGTGTCCAGGCGAAAGAAGGTGGCCGTTTCAAGAGCGATTCACCCCCTTTACCGCAAAGTCGTGGAGACCTATTTTGCCCCAACCGGCTTCGATATAGTTGAACTGCCGGTGGGCAAAGATGGCCGAACGGATCTGTCAGGGTTGGCAGATTTTGGTGAACTGGCCGGCGTGGCGATTCAGAGCCCGAATTTTTTTGGTTGCATCGAGGATTTGGAAGCGGCCGGCCGGGCCATCCATGCGGATAAGAAGACCCTTTTTGTTACCTCTTTCAGTGAACCGCTGGCCTATGGCCTTCTAAAGAACCCAGGTTCCTGCGGAGCGGACATCTCCTGCGGGGAAGGCCAGAGTTTCGGCATCCCCCAGAGCTTCGGTGGCCCAGGTTTGGGAATGTTTGCTGCCAAGCAGCGCTATCTTCGGACCATGCCTGGACGGCTGATCGGAAAAACCATTGATATGGACGGCAAGACCGGGTTCGTCTTGACCTTGGCTACCCGTGAACAGCACATTCGCAGGGAAAAAGCCACTTCAAATATCTGTTCTAACCAGGGACTTTGCGCTACCGCCTCAACCATGTATATGGCGGCCATGGGCGGGTCGGGGATCCGGGAACTGTCACGGCTCAACCGGGATAGGGCGGAATACCTCAAATTATCGTTATCCGAGTCCGGGTACACATCTCCTTTTACCGCACCGACTTTCAACGAGTTCGTGGTCCGTTTCTCCCAAGGGTTTTCCGATACCTGGCAAGCGCTATTGGAGAAGAAGATCGTCGCCGGTCTTCACCTTGCGCCCTACTATCCGGAGCTGTCCGACTGCTGGCTCATGTGTGTGACCGAAACCCTGAACAAAAATGATATCGATATGCTGG
Source organism: Desulfosarcina sp. (assembly GCA_030642405.1). GTDB lineage: Bacteria > Desulfobacterota > Desulfobacteria > Desulfobacterales > Desulfosarcinaceae > Desulfosarcina. The sequence continues at coordinate 1,138 of DAOWNV010000225.1, read as the reverse complement.
TAAAGGAGGTGACCCGATGAAAGAGAAAATGGGAACCACCGGCCTGATATTTAACGAACCCCTGCTCTGGGAAAAGGGTTCGCCTGGACGAAAAGGGCTGTCCCTGCCCCGTCGTGATGTGGACGAATTCCCCATAGATGATGATTTGACCGGTGATGGACCGGATTTTCCGGATCTGGCTGAATTGGACGTGGTGCGCCATTTTACCAAGCTCTCCCAGTGGAACTTTGGTGTGGACAGCGGCATGTATCCTCTGGGTTCGTGCACCATGAAGTACAACCCGAAAACCAACGAGCGTCAAGCCTTTTTGCCTGGGTTTGCCGCCGCCCATCCCCTTTTGCCCCCATCTCTTTCCCAGGGAGCGTTGGCCCTGATGCATGATTTGCAGGAACAATTGGGAGAAATTACTGGGCTGCCGGCGGTCAGCCTCCAGCCGGCGGCTGGGTCCCATGGGGAATTGACCGGCATGCTGATGTTTGCCGCCTATCATAAAAGCAAGGGAAAACCACGCAGCAAGGTGCTCATCCCGGATACGGCCCACGGCACCAACCCGGCCAGCGCATCCTTGTGCGGATTCAAACCCGTGACCGTTGTATCCGGACCGGATGGAGTTTTACTACCCGAAGCTGTGGACGAACTCATGGATGAGGACACCGCCGGCATCATGATCACCAATCCCAACACCCTGGGGCTGTTCGAAGACAATATCAGGCAGGTGGCCGATGTCGTTCACCAAAAAGGTGGACTGGTCTATGGCGACGGCGCCAACATGAACGCTATCATGGGGATTGTCGACGTGGGTGAAACAGGGGTGGATGTTTTGCATCTTAACCTGCACAAGACTTTCTCCACTCCCCATGGTGGTGGAGGCCCGGGAGCCGGGCCGGTTTGCGTTACCAGTGAATTGGAGCCCTTTTTGCCCGTTCCCCGGGTGATCAAAGAAGAAGGGAAATACGGATTGGATGAAGACTATCCATTGTCCGTAGGTAAAATCCACGCGTTTTTCGGGAATTTCGGCATTTTAATCCGTGCATACAGCTATATTCTCAGCATGGGCAAACACCTCAAGCAGGCCAGCCAATACGCAGTGCTCAATGCCAACTACATCAAGGAGAGCCTGAAGGGAGAGTACTATCTT
>DAOWNV010000250.1 GCA_030642405.1 Desulfosarcina sp. | reverse complement strand
GGCCAGCCTTCTCTTCTGAAGACCCCGGATAAGCGGTTGATCGGCTCGATGATCCGCTTTGCGTGAGGCGTAATGGCAAGATTTCGGTTTTCATCAAAACTGGCTTTGAGCATATCGACGATCAAAAGCGCTGGTTTTTCTTTGGTGTCATTTTTCATTTCTCATTCCTTTCACTTGGTTTAAAAATCAGTTGATCAGTCAGGAACCGGGCCGGAAAGTGATATTGGCGGCAATCCGTGTCCCTGCGGCATGGTATGCCGCCGGACGCACAAAATTGGTTGGGCAACAAAAAAAGCCCGGAGCGTTTGCTCCGGGCTTTTTATTCCATTTCCTTCTATCTAAGCCGATAGAGCGCTCAAATTAGAAGTTGATCTGCCATTTGGCACCAACATACAAAAGGTTGGGATTCGGATCGATTGGACCCCCACCATTATCATAATCATAGCTGGCGTAGCCGACTTCAGGAACAATGAAGAAGCCCGGCACGATGTTGATTGTTGCGTTGACATATGCCTGCCATACAGTCTCAGCGTCTGCACCGTCAGTGTCCAGCTCACAACTTTCATAACCGTAGCCGGCTTCGATAGACCACTTATCAGATACGTTCATGCCGACAACAGCCAATGCACCAAAATCTTTGTTGTCAATGGTTTCCTGGTTTGCATCAAGGCCTGCAAAAGTGTTGATTGCCCTGGCGCCGGCAAGATTCGGAGCGTACGCGCCGTAATTACCGACGTTCTGTCCCATGTGGCCACCCAGGTTAAAGAAAAACACGCCGAAATTCATTCCGCCACCGATACCAGCGGCATAGGATTGAATGTCCGGGTCATTACCGGTTGCATAATCTTGTCCGTAGGAATGGTAAGCACCAAAAACGTCAAGAAAGAAAGTATCGCCCTTAAACTTATAGGCAGCTTCGATTTTTGGGATGATCAAGTCCACAACGTAGCCGGCGCCGGCGTTATCCTTGGGATAGGTTGGTTCCACTAAAGCAACTTTGAATCCACCGGTCTTCCACTGTATCATGGCTCTACGGCCTGTATAAAACTGGCCGATACCATCAAGGTCACCGTCACCATCATATACGCTGTTTGAATAGAAACGGCTAGAGGTCGGGGGGTAGGTCTGACCTAAAAGGAGTTCACTGCCGCCACCGAAGGTGTAGGTGCCGTATAGTTTTCTCAGGTTAACTGCCTCACCGTATTCGAATGCACCGCTGATCTGGTCATTCACTTTTACTTTAGCGCCGATACGGGCGTTTCCCTGTTGCCCCCACTGGGTCCGATTAACGGTGTCTATACCCTCAACATCTGAATCGGCGGCCGTATAAAAGGTGGTCATACGGGCGCTGCCATAAAAGTCCCAATCAGCCGCCATGGCCGGTGCGGCCAGGCAAAGGATTGCAAAAATAATAAATAGTTTTTTCATCTGTCTCTCTCCTCCTTAACGAACTGCATTTTGAGTTTACTGCAACCTAATAATTGTCATCGTACTACGTTACTGCAGGTCGAAGCATGTTGCTCTCGGGTCACCTCCTCTCCGTCGAAATTATTCTAAAATCCAAATCCTTACGTTTTCATAAGAGCAGGATTCGAGATTTTAAAACCCGCGGTTCTCATCGGTGAAGCAAGTTGATCAAGAACGGTTGTTGGGCAAAAACAACTGGATTTATTACCAATAAATCCGAAACCAACAACAATAACCTAATAAGCTGAAATTTTTAACAACGGTTCATACCCCTGTCAAGCACTTTTACTCTTTATTTTCTCACCAATTTGAGTAAAATGGATTTTCCAGCCTTCATTATAGACCTATTGTTCACGCAACACTCTAAATTTATTTATTAATTAGTTTGGTTGGTTGTTTTTTGCTCATACTTGATCCAGTAGTAAAAAGAAAAATAAAATTCGCAATAATTATCTATAACAATTTCCTAAAATGAATATTTAGTGAGAAAGTACCGTTTTATCGTAAATTCCTCCCGCAGTTGAAAATTCAAAACTCGCCCTTATCTTTTTATATCGTTTGTCCAAATTATAACCGCCGGCAACACCTTTAAAACGAGGCGACCATGGCTCTGCTCGAAGCTCGAAACCTAACCAAAACCTACACCGTTGATCGTCGCCCTATAAATGTTCTCGAAGATGTTTCCCTGATGATTGAAAAGGGCACATTCGTGGTGATCGCCGGCAGCAGCGGCAGCGGGAAAACCACCCTGCTGACCCTGCTTTCCGGGTTGGACCATCCTACCTCCGGCCAGGTGTTGATCGACGAAAGGGACATCACCGGTGCATCCGAAGCTGAGCTGGCACCCATTCGCAACCAGATCATTGGATTCGTGTTCCAGTCCTTTCACCTGGTTCCGTCAATGACCGCCAGGGAGAACATCATGTTCCCGGCAGAACTGCGAGGTGATCCAAAGGCAGACACTCGGGCCGGACAGCTGCTGAAAAGGGTGGGCCTGGCCGACCGGGCGGATAATCTGCCCAGCCAACTGTCCGGGGGAGAAAAACAGCGCATCGCCCTTTGCCGCGCATTGATCAATCGGCCTAAGCTGCTCTTTGCCGACGAACCCACCGGCAACCTGGATTCTGAAAACGGTAATACCGTCCTTACGCAGCTCATTGACCTGAAAAACGAGCACGGCGCCACTTTGGTCCTGGTCACACACAACCCGGACATTGCCCGGGCGGCCGACCGCATTCTCACCCTGAAAGACGGGCACCTGTCAGGATAGTGCAATTAATGCTTCACATTCATTTCATAATGCGCCAGGTGCGACGTTCATCCAAACAGGCCTATCTGTTCGTGCTATGCGTGGCCCTTTCCCTGACCACCCTGACTGCCTTTTCCGGGTTTGCCCGGAGCGTGGGTCGTGCGATGCTGGACGACGCCCGCATCCTGCATGCCGCCGACATCATCATTCATTCCGATGACCCCATCTCGATCCAGGTGGCGCAGGTGCTCGGTCAACTGGAAGTGCAGGGCCGGGTTGTCCGAACAAACATTCACGAATTTTACAGCGTGGTACGCGCCGCAGATGAGAACGCCTCCGTGCTTTCCAGGCTGAAAGTGGTGGAACCGGGTTATCCTTTCTATGGGGAAGTAATATTGAAATCCGGCCGCCCCTTCGCGGAAATGATGGCCTCGGGGCAATGCATCGTCGAACAGACCCTGCTGGACCGCACCGGGATGAAGGTAGGCGACAGCTTGAAAGTGGGCTACACAGCCTTAACAATCGGGGATGTCGTGACGGTAGAACCGGATCGAGCCTTGAACTTGATCTCATTCGGCCCACGGGTATTCATCGACGCCAAAGACCTGGACGCCTTAGGCCTGATGGCCACAGGCAGCCGCATCCGGCACACGGTGCTGCTGAAGGTGGCTGACCCGAAACAGGTAGATATCATTGCCGGGCAGTTGAAAAGCGCATCCCAGTCAGACGGAGAACGTATCGATACTTACCGAACTGCCGGTTCGGCCATCAAATGGTTCCTGGATAACTTTCTCTTCTTCCTGAAAATGGTTGGGCTTTTCATACTGATGATCTCCGGACTGGGCATTCAAAGTACCCTCTCGGCCCTGTTCAACGAAAAGCAGCACACCATCGCCATTATGAAGACCGTTGGCGCCACCGGGCGGTTCATCAGTATCCACTTCATGCTTATGACAGGATTACTGGGCGCAGTAGGGACAACCGTCGGCATCTTGGCCGGCCTATTAGTTCAGGGCGGTTTGGTACTGATGCTGGCCCCGTTTCTGCCCGACCATCTGGATATTTCGATCCAATGGACCGGTGTTGTGGAAGCCATTTTGCTGGGGATTGCCGTGGTAATGCTGTTTTCGTTTTTGCCATTGGTCCGACTAAAGGAGATGCGACCGGTAATGATTTTTAACCACCTACCCGGCATCGCTCCCAGAAAATGGCCCGGGTATCTATCTGCAGCCATGTTCCTGCTCTTCTCTCTCGGGTTGGTATTTCGGCATATGGGGGACATCCGCTTTGGTCTAATTTTTGTCGGTATCGTCACCACCTTGATCCTGGTGGCAACCCTGCTTGCTCAGTTGGTGCTCTGGACGATCAAACGCCTGCCCATTCGCCGACTGACCCTTCGCCAGGCCATCAAGGGGCTGTTTCGACGGGGCAACGCCACTCGTGCAATCATGGTAACTCTGACAGTTGCTTTAGCCGCAATTTTCAGCGATTACCTCATCGAAAAAAATCTGTTCGCCTCCTTTGTCCAATCCTTTCCCAACGATTCACCCAACGCTTTTTTT